>CAYLOF010000461.1:0-1503 GCA_964385215.1 uncultured Thermoplasmatales archaeon | reverse complement strand
TACCTTTGAATATTCAACATTAGAAGGATATTCTTTGGGGTCAATTTCTGCAATATCAATTGCATGAATTCGAGAATACTTGCGGTAGAGATTTCTGCACAAATGATAGCCTAAGAAACCAGCACCCCCTGTCACTGCAAGTTTCAAGGATTCTCCTCTTGGATTAGTTGTAACGGCTCTCCTTCTTTCATAAATTTTGTGAAATAAGCAC
The DNA here is from genome assembly GCA_964385215.1 of uncultured Thermoplasmatales archaeon. GTDB lineage: Archaea > Thermoplasmatota > E2 > DHVEG-1 > DHVEG-1 > DAOWHD01. Next base: position 1,292 of record CAYLOF010000461.1, on the reverse strand, counting down.
TATTACTATAGCTGAAATTCCCCAGAGAAAAATATCAATAAGCAAAGGTTTGTCAGTTAACAATGTTTTTTCAGGACTTCCTCCACCTTCTCTTCTATGAACAAGATAGAGATAACGGAAAATGCCATAAACTACAAATGGTATTGTCAACCCAAGAAGTCTCGTCCCGAATTTAATGTATGTTGCATCCGCCATTGTATAAAGCGCATAGGTTACAACAGTGGATGCAGTAACCACCGCAATCATCTGGTCGAGAAGCGATAGGGAATAGTGTGACAGTGTATTTCTATGTTCTGCCGCATTTCCCTTTAGCAAAGTTACTTCATACCGTCTCTTGCTTAATCCTATAAAAAGCGCAAGAAGGAATGTTGTCAAAATAAGCCATGGCGAAATTCCAACATCAATAGCCAGAGCACCAGCCATTGCCCTTAATACAAAACCAACTGAAATCACTATTACATCAATAATCACAATTTTTTTCAGTATAAGAGAATAAACAATCATAATCAAAATGTATGTGAAAACAGTTAATAGAAACGCATAGTTCAACAAAAACGAAAGAAAAAGTGAAATGACAGCCAGGAATACTGATACAGATAAAGCAACAGAAATCTTTAACTTTCCTGCTGCAATGGGTCTTTTCCTCTTCTGAGGATGTACACTATCAATGTTCTTGTCAATTAAGTCATTGAAAATGTAAACCGAACTGGCAGCCAGGCAAAATATGACAAACGCCAATATGGATTGAACAATAGGTAAAAATCGCGTGAAACTTAGCGAGAAAATAACGCCTGCAAAGACAAAAAGATTCTTTATCCACTGGACAGGCCTTATTTCAGCTAAGATAGTTCCAAACAATGCTCTTGACATCACAATAAAACCTGAGTTCTTCTACTGACTCTTAACCTCAAAAGCGTCATCTGAAATTTTTATCCCAGTTTCCACGCTCTTCACATTAGTTGAAGAAATCACATTCTCTCCTAAGAATGTTTCAATTTTATATGGTATACCCCAAATCTCCTTGATTTTCTTGTAATCACTAAAAATCAGGATGACTGTCTTTTTACCCATTTTCCCGGTAGCCTTTAGAGGAATGAATCGAATTTGAGAAATCCATATTTTGTCGAAAGGGGAACCTGCTCCTTCAGGCGTTTCTATAATGTAGCATTCTTCACCATTGATCTCTTCTGTCCCGGACAAAACGCTGTTCTTGGGAATCAACTTTGCGAAATCATCAAAAACACCTTCCTTCAGCGGTTCATCTTTTGGCATTAAAGTTATACCGACAAAAG
>CAYLOF010000460.1:0-1504 GCA_964385215.1 uncultured Thermoplasmatales archaeon | reverse complement strand
AAATCCTCTCGCGATGCCATCGTATATTACCAAATTAAATAATATATTTCCTTATTTATATAACCATCGGTCTAGCGATTTGCCTTTGATAAAGTTATAGGAACAAACATATGTTCAACATCTACTAGCAAGACTCCACAGATTCTGCGACTAATCCATTATTTGAGATTAATTATATATCAATCGGGTAGCGCGAAATCCCTGCGATACCACTAAAAGCCGAATATAAAGAATCCCCCTCTTCGCTGTTCTGCGAGATGAGAATGGTGCCACATCCTGTTTTCTCCGCCAGCTCCGAAAGTTCATCTATGATATCACTCTTTTCTTCTATCTCCATCTGCGTTGGTGTCTCACATTTAGAGCAATCCGGTGAGTGAAAGTCTTCTAAATCAGCCTCAGCGATGGTAATTTTTTTTATATCACCGCATGTGGGGCATTTTAATGTGACCCGATATTTTCTGAGATTCTCTGAAAGTAACAATGTATCAACTGCACCCATTTCCAATGCTTTCCTAACTTGTTCTTCACCATAAATTGCGAGACTTTTATTACCTTTGGTTATTTCTTTTAGAAAACGTTTCATAACGTTTTTCTCTTTGGCAACTTCCAAGTCAGACATAGTTTCTGATGCTACAGAAACAAGCTCCCTTAACCCAAATTCATCTGTATACCCTGTATCAAAGACTTCTACAATTTTATCCTGAATCACATAATGGAGATACTTTTCTTCAACAAAATATTTCTTTGTAGGGCCAGGACCTCCAACAAAAATACCATTAATCTCATCCTCTGCATTGAATATTTCACTTGCCTTTTCCCCACATTTTACAAACCACTCATGAGCTGCAATCTCAGTTTGACGTTCGAATCTTCTCTGTGATTGCCCCCCTTTGCCATGCTTACCGGGAACTTGTGAGGTCATATATTTAAGCAGGTCTATCCGGCTCCCTCTCAAGATTCCAATGGTGCATTCTCTTCTGTCAATCAACAAAAGACCATAGACATCCTTCTCGGTCAGCATCTCGGCCAATGGGTCTACATAAAATAAGGAATCACAACGGTAAAGGAATGTCTTGAATGGCATGGGTGGTTCAATAACAAAGGCAACCATCTCCGTCTGATCGCTGCCAATGCTCTTATGGCCAACGAAGAAAACGACGCCATTTTCGGGAGGTCGCTTAAACATTTTTAATCTACTTAGAATGGATTCAATGGCAGATAAAACGTTTTTTCGAGTTGTTTTCGATTTAATATTTTGGGATTCAGATAATTCATTTTTAAGATAGGAAGTAACATCGAATATCTGCTTAGTTGAAGGGACATAAAGCGAAATTAGTTCGGTATGCTTGCCTTTGCATTCTTTCAATTCCTCAATTTGCCTCTTAAGGTTGTATTTTTGTTTCTGAGTCATCTCTGTCATTTTACATTTCCCCCTTAAGCAGTCTTGCTACATCAACTTTAATTTTCAATAAAATTAACGATATGCTTTATCTCTTATCGAATC
>CAYLOF010000459.1:349-1519 GCA_964385215.1 uncultured Thermoplasmatales archaeon | reverse complement strand
CCCAAGACAAACAATTTTTCCATCATGTGATAAAATCTGATCAATTAATAATCCTGTATATTCATCCAATAAATCAAAAATTACTAATTTAAGAGGCATACTTGTATTTAACATACTACTTACCATTGTACTTATTAAATTACTCTTACCAACCCCTGTGAAACCAAATATACCAAAGTGAGTTTTTATCAAATCTTCAACATTTAACAAAATCTTGACTTTTTCATCACGAATCAAATGACCTGGAACAATAATACTTTCACTACTTTTTTGAAGAGTTCCATTAAAAATGTGTTCAGTCATTTCTGAAGAGAGTAATCTAACATCTTTACCGACCATTGGAATTGTTGATTCATTTTCAATAATTGGGTTATCTATATCTTGAAATTCAAGGTTTGCTGGAATTGCGTCACAAATGATTTTTGTAGAGTCATCATATGATTCTTCTTCTTGTTCAGTCCAGTCAGCAGATGCACTTTTTGCAGCCTGCATAACAAATCCGGGAAATCCTTTCAAATCCTTAAATTCCGTTCCAAGAGCATAATGTCTAGGCATAACATTGACTAATTGAAGAACACTCCATCTAATGTTTTCTTCGCTAGAATAGTTTGGTACTGCAACCAAATCTCCATCTTGGATATTGCATATCAACCTTCTTGTATAATCAAACCAAATATTATACTTGAATCTCGTATTCGGATCTGGATCGGCCCACATGAGTCTACCAACAATTTCATCTCTAAATTTCTTATATGTCTCTTTTCCCATTTCACGTCCTCCTCATTTCACCTCTAAGATCTCTAAATTTTTTATCTAAAGGGTGTGTTCTAATTGATATATCGCTACTATCAATAACAGGTTTTATCTTCTTATATAGACTTTTAGCACCCCAGTCGGCTTTATGCAAAGGATCGGGGTAACCTATTACTTCAGGGTATAGATTCCGGGTTACTGAATCTAAAATATACATCATTAGATTTTGAACATTATTCTTGCTATCGTGATCCAAAAAGACAATTGGTTTAATAGTCCCCAATAGCTCTTTATTTTGATCAATAACGAGTTCATTCCAATCTTTTCTGTCAAGTTTTGGAATAAGTAACCGGTCTATGAAAATTACATGGCCTGCAAGTAGAGTTCTTTTTGATCTGTCTAAAAAGAACTGTGCAA
>CAYLOF010000459.1:0-339 GCA_964385215.1 uncultured Thermoplasmatales archaeon | reverse complement strand
AAATAGTCGTTCAGGTGGATTTATTTCATGGTCTTTAAATCCGGTTAGGATTTTTTTGCCATTAACATTCTCAAGATGAAGTGTCATAAAGATTGAATCAAATTCAATAGTTGACCAAGGTGAAGAAATCTTTTCATCAATCCATGGTAATGTTTCGAGGAAATCTCTATCTGTCCAAGGTAAAAAAACCTCTGGAATTTCTCCATGTTTTCCTAAATAATTCATAATGCCTAAATAATTTCTTGTTAGATATCTAGAGGAAGAATCTTTTACTATTCCAATAAGCAATACATTATTTTTCCAACAAAAAAACATCTTAAGATAAAAAGACCTTCCAAG
>CAYLOF010000458.1:0-1534 GCA_964385215.1 uncultured Thermoplasmatales archaeon | reverse complement strand
TTACGAAAAAACTCTGTTTGCTTTAAATACTAGAACTCGAAATCTTTAATCCCCCCTTCTAGTAGTCTATGCCACATTCCTACAGCATTATTATATCCATAAGGAAACAACCGAGACTCATTACTAACTAATTCTTCCTTACTGACCTGCTTACCTTCTTCATATACAATCCATTCACCTTTTACTTGCTTGAGTGCATATCCTTTCCGCTTTAGTTCATCTCGGACGAAACCGGATTTTTTATAATGTATGAGCAGAAGTCGTTCCCTCTCGGGTAGCCATCTTTCAAATAATTCTTTTGCTTCCTCAGAAAAGAAGACATCTCTTGGATTGCTCCCTTTAGCAATCTCCCCTCTAATATGGACATGTCTAGTATCCATATTGATATCACTAAATGTAAGGGATAATACCTCATCTATTCGCATACCAGTAGAACTAACAAATGTAAATAATGCTCTAGTTTTAATTCCCCCGTATGATAAGATAGACTTTAAATCGTTGCTGTTCGGAGTTCTTTTTTGGGTGACTGGTTTTACACTTTTCAGATTATTTCTTACTTTGATATCTTCCCATTCGCGAGATTTGAGCTCAACATCATATCTTTCAAGGAATTTTTTAACACAAGCCATTAATGCCTTCTGTGTTTTTGGTGCAAATTTATTTATTGCAATTGCTAAAGTCCATACATCCTTTGTATAGTCACGATTACTTTTGAAATAATTGTCTATATTTTCTACCTCAAGAATATTGAAGTATTTCTTCAAGAAAGATCTGTATGTCTTTGCCGTTCTCTTAGATGTGGTTTTCTTTAGGAGAAACTCTTTCACTATTACCGAATCGTTTATATCCATTTTATTACCGTAACAATAATAAGGTATAGGTTTAAATTCTTATCGGCTGTGAACAAGGGTTTAACTTGGGTTAAATATGTTTTCAGCAATTCCTAAATTCACAAAAGATGTTAGCAAGTTTAGTTTGCATTGTGGTGATCAAAACATTGTGATGTTCTATGTATTGTTTTTAATTAACCTTATATCTGGCTTTTGCATTTCTTTTTCTTGATCTGTTATGGCTACTCAGATAGTATATTCCAAGGAGTTTCTAAAACACGACAATGAGACTCACCCTGAAAATGCACAAAGACTAGTTGTGATGATGGATGAAATCAAAAAAGCGCCGTTCTATGATGAACTTGAATTTGTTGAACCTGCGCTTTTGCCTGAAGAGATGCTTTATGATGTTCATTCAGGGGAGATGATTCAAAAAATTAAAGACATAAGTTCAAGTGAAGGTTCATGGCTAGATCCTGATACATATGTATGTACGTCAGACTATGAAACTGCAAGATTGGCTGCAGGTGGTGTGGTCAAACTCGCTAAAAATGTGCTTGAAGGAAATGCGGATAATGCATTTGGTCTAGTAAGGCCCCCTGGTCATCATGCCACGAGAAATAGATCAATGGGTTTTTGTCTTTTTAACAATGGGGCAATAGCGGCAAATGAAATTTCAAAGCAAGGAAAACGAATTTTATTTT
>CAYLOF010000457.1:0-1537 GCA_964385215.1 uncultured Thermoplasmatales archaeon | reverse complement strand
GTTGATGCGAGAAAAATCTATGATACAAAAAACGCTCAAGTAGTTCACATAACCTTAAACCCAGGTGAATCTTTGAAAAGACATATAACACCTGTTGATGTGTTTTTTTATGTACTTCAAGGAAAAGGAACAATCGAGATTGGAGATGAAAAGAAGGAAGTAGGCCCCGATACACTTATTGAAAGTCCTGCCAAGATTGTTCATTGTTGGTATAATGAAAGTAGGGATGTGCTTAGAATACTTGTTGTTAAAGTGCCAAGACCAACAGAATCAACGAAAATCTTATGATTCTGCAAATCTAGCTCATGGCCATATTTCGCTAGATGAAAACTAAATATCTATTCTAGAAATAGTTTCTTTACATCTTCGGAGAGATTGATACGATTTGTTTTACCATATTTCTCCATTGAAATGATGCCTTTAATTTTCATATCTTTCAATATTCTGTGGGCTTTTACTTTGCCCATGCCGGGCATTCTGCTAATATCAGATTGTAAAACAGTACCATTATTTTCAATAAGTTTCTTCACAACCTTGTTTTCATTGTAATTTAAAAATTTTAAGAGAACAGTCATATAAGAATTTTCTACATTCTTTGTTTTAGATTGATTATGATTACTATTTGTATTAACAATTTGTGAAATCAGTTTCATGTTCTCCTCTAGATGTTTATCTACTTTTTTTGACATAACGTAGTGGGACATTAGAACAATCACAGCTACTATCGCAGCCGATGCAGCCAATAATGTATAATTTTGAGTCCAGTGTCCTCCCATACCTTTTCCGGGTCCATTTCCTGGTGAAGTCTCATCGGAATTATCATAGTTGGTATAATATAATCCAACTATAACGACAATTAAGAGAGTAATGATGATTATGGAAATCAAATATATCCACTTTTTAGGAATTGTTTTCATGGATACTGCTTAAGGGTTAATCGTTTTAAACTTTTTTGATTTCAAAATTTGAAACCATATCATGGGATGGTTTCACCAGCGTTTTATATATGGTTTCAACCAAAGATAATCCTAGGTTTTGTTTGAAGAAAGTAAAACCAGGAAATAAAACTATGAAAAACAAGAAAAAGGAATGGCAGTTCCTCATAATCTGCCAGGAGGTGATAAAAAAATGAGAAAGATACTGATAGTAGGCATATTGACAATTGCATTGATTACAACTATAGGGCTTGTAAGTGCTGGATATGGACCTGGTGATAGAACCTGTGACGGTAACTTTAATGGAGCTGAATCAGGATTTGTTGACGAAGATGATGATGGTGTATGTGACAACTGGGTTGACGAAGATGATGATGGTATAAATGATAATCGACCAATGGATAGATCTGGCAATCAACATAAATACGGTAACGGGCAAGGTTTAGGAAAACGATATGGACCTGGCGATGGAACAGGACATGGTGGTAATGGACCTCATGATGGAACAGGTTATGGTCCTGGAAATTGTCAAGACTAGTAATACAAACAATTGAGGCTGACCAACAACCTCATTAACATTAATGAAACATAGATTTCAATCA
>CAYLOF010000456.1:0-1542 GCA_964385215.1 uncultured Thermoplasmatales archaeon | reverse complement strand
CCTGTGTCCATACCAGTTGCTCAGATATTTAGTATGATTGCAGATGAGACTCAGGGTTTATTTGATTATGTTTCTGGTAGGGATATAGAAGAACCTCTTCCGCTAGTTGCTTACAAAGAAGAAGAACTTCATGAAATGGAGGATGCAAATGACTAAAGTTTTGAAGATAAACAAAAGCACTGAGCAAGGCATTCTAGATCTTCTAAAATTTCTTTTAGAGAAAGGCAAAGTTAAAGGAATTTTTACTCTAAAGAAGATAAACAAAGATGGGAGTGTGGCCTATTCGCTTATTGCTAAACCAGATGAGCTAAAGTATGCTGTGCCTTTTTATCCTTTAATGCCTGTTAATGCTGGTAAGTTACTCTCACGTTTTTCGCTGAAGGGAAGCTCAAGCAAACCAGTTGCTGCAGTTGTACGACCATGCGAATTAAGGGGTTTTATTGAACTTGTGAAACGTGAGCAGGGAAGCCTTGAAAATATCTTCTTTATAAGTTCGACATGTGGTGGCGTCTATCCAATTGATAAATCTGTAGATGGAACCGTGGAAAAGAATCTTTCCAAATACTGGGATGCAGTGAAGAAAGGTGAACTCCCTGCCGAGTTAAGACCTGCTTGTAGAAGCTGTGAGGAATTTATTCCATATGCTGCGGACATGACTGTTGATTTAATTGGCAATAATATTGATAAACAGTGCATGATTTTTCTTAATACTAAAAATGGAGAAGAACTTACTAAGGGAATGGATGGAGAGCTCTTAGAAAAAGAGATTAATAAAGAAAAGATAGATAAATTCAGAAGTAAAAGAGGGGCAGAGAAGAAAAAGCTTTTTGATGAACTCGATGTAAAGATGGATGGCATGGATGGGTTAATTAAAATTTTTGGAAAATGTATAGGTTGCCACGGATGCATGAGAGTTTGCCCTATTTGTTATTGTAAATTATGTGAATTTGAATCCCCTGATTCTGAATATAAACCATCTAACTATGAATCAGATCTTAAAAAGAGAGGGGGACTTAGAGTTCCACCTGGCACGATATATTTTCAACTTGGTAGATTAAGTCACATTTCTATATCTTGTGTTTCATGCGGCGCATGTGATGATGTATGCCCTGTTGACATTCCGGTCGCAATGATATTTAAAAAGGTGGGGGAATCTGTTCAGAAGATGTTTGATTATATCCCTGGAAAAGATGTAGAAGAAGACATTCCTCTTGTTACATTTGAAAAAGAAGAGTTTGCTGAAGTTGAAGAATAGAGGATTATATGGGTAAAGATGAAGAGTTTATGCCAAAGATACTTGCCTTCCTTTGTAATTGGTGTTCCTATGCTGGGGCAGATTTAGCTGGAATGAGCAGACTCAAATATCCGCCCTCCATATTGCCTATTAGGGTTATGTGTTCTAGTAGAGTAGACCCGCTCTTTATCATAAAAGCCTATTTAGGTGGTGCAGATGGTGTTCTTGTAGCAGGTTGCCATCCTGGAGACTGCCATTACGAAAAAGGAAATTATTATACTCGTAGACGCTTTGTAATGCTAAAAGAA
>CAYLOF010000455.1:0-1542 GCA_964385215.1 uncultured Thermoplasmatales archaeon | reverse complement strand
CTTGGAAGGTTAATAGTGACAACACCAATGGATCCTGTTTTTGGATTTGCACCAAACAAACCACCGCCTCGCTTTCGTAATTCCCTGTTATCCAACCGAAGTCGGCAGCACATCGAGCGAGCGTCTTCTGGAGACATATCACTATTGATGAAATTAGAAAAATAAGGAATGCCATACTTCGCAGTCATTTCCCACAGCGAGTCTAGTTTTTCATCCTCCCAATCAAAATCAGCAGTAATATTATAGGTTGGAATTGGAAAGGTAAACGGCCGTCCATGGGCATCACCTTCAATCATAATCTCAGCAAATGTTTGATTAATCATGTCCATTTCTTCAGAATATTCTTTATACGTGGTTTCTTGTGGTTGTCCACCAATAAGCACGGGTTCATCCTTCATGTATGATGGAACCGTGAGATCAAGAGTGATATTCGAGAAAGGTGACTGGAAGCCGACCCTTGTAGGTACGTTCATGTTATACATAAACTTCTGCATTTCTTGTTTGACTTGTTTGTAATTGATATCATCATGGCGGATGAATGGAGCAAGCAATGTATCAAAATTTGATAATGCTTGAGCTCCAGCAGCTTCTCCTTGAAGTGTATAGAGGTAGTTGACAATTTGCATAAGTGCAGTACCGAAATGTTTTGCTGGTTTGCTTTCAATTTTTCCTGATACACCTTTGAATCCTTTCATAAGGATATCTTGTAAATCCCAACCTATGCAGTACGGACCAAGGGTACCGAGATCATGAATATGGTAACCTCCATTGGCATGCGCTTCACCTATTTCTGGCGGATAAATTTTATGTAGCCAGTAGTTTGAGATGATGTTTTCAGTTGCATAGACGTTTAATCCTTGGAGAGAATAACTCATGTTGCTGTTTTCATTGACCTTCCAATCCATCATGGAAAGATATCCATCGACAACATCAATATCTTGGAGGAGCCCGCCAATTTCTCTGATATCTTCATGTTGGTGCCGGTAAAGAATATATGCTTTTGCGGTTTTCGCATGCCCATCTTCGATGAGAACTTTTTCAACTGTATCTTGGACGTGTTCAACGGTTGGGATTTCACCAGGTTTTAACCCTTTTTCAATGTTATCTAATACTTTTTCAGTAAGTTCTGTTGCTCGATGATGGTCTTTTCCTCCAACAGCTTGCGCTGCTTTCCAAATCGCATTTGTAATACGAAACGGATTAAAATCATCGATTTTTCCATCTCTTTTTTTAATTTTTCGTATCATTTGTTACCTCTTTTCAGCCATTTTCTCTTTTGCAAGATTTTTAATTTCTTTCTCAAAAAAGGTAACATCAGCAAATGACCTATAAACAGAAGCAAACCGGATATAGGCAACCTGATCTGTTTCTTTTAACGAATCCATCACATATCCCCCAATCGCTGAACTCTCAATTTCCTCCGTACCAGTTCTTCGTATTTTCTCTTCTATGGAATTGATCATCTCTTCGATTTTTTCATGAGATACTGGGCGTTTCTCCAATGCCTTCATAACACCTTTTTTGAGTTTACTTCTGTCAAAT
>CAYLOF010000454.1:0-1546 GCA_964385215.1 uncultured Thermoplasmatales archaeon | reverse complement strand
TTCCAATCTCATTCATTAATTCTATGTTTGGTTTTAAACCAAAAAATGCATTTGAGCGTGGACAAACAACAACAGGAACGTTGCTGTCTTTAACACAAATGAGATCCGATTCTGTGGCGCAATTCATATGAATCAAAAAATCAGGCTTAAGATTAAGAATTTGGTCAATGTTTTCTCTGATTCGTTCACTTGCATGAATTGCAAACGTCTTTTTTCTTTTTTTGGTATGCTTTGTAATCTTTTCAATCTCTGAGTATTTCCAATCAGTTATACTGCTCAATCCTATTCCTTGGGAGTTTTTTAACAAAAGATCGACTTCGTCCCTGTTGTATGTCAGTTGATTGGGCCTTGACAAAATTATAGGTGAAATATTTGAATTTACTAATGCTTTTTTTAGGTGGTTTATGCCTTGTAATCCATTTTCTCTAAAATCACAAAAATGCGATATGCCTGTTTTTGTCATTTCATCAATGGACTCTTTCATCCCGTCTATTATTTCCTGATCAGAAGTTTCTTTTAACAATCTATGCTTCAATCCGTTTGGCGGCGCGACAAGATCCTCAACATTTCTTGGAAGCTTTAAGTTTCTTTTTCTTATGAATGAATCGCCGATATGTGTATGGGCATTTACAAATGTTGGAACAATCAATCCTTTGTGCATTGGTTTTTTTGGAGGACTACCTTTTCCGTGGTCCATTATTCTATGGTTTTCAACGCCCAGATATCCTCTTTTAAAACCATTTGCTGTAAAGATTTCGCCTGAAACATATTCCATCAAAAGAAAGTAAATATTGGGTTGTGTTTAAAGCTTACCAACCCTATTTTAATGTTTTAACCCATTCATAGACTGGTTCAACAAGCTGCTTTATACGTTCCTTCTCTTCATTCATTGGCGATGGTTTCCAGTTACTGGTGGGCTCAAAATGAAAATCGGTTACTATGCCACTTCTCTCTTCCTTTGGTTTAAACACAATCTTAAGCGGCATACCAAATTCTACATCCCATGGGTCAATGCCGTGAAGCTCATTTGCAATGGCCACCTTACTATTTCCAATGACTGCATAAACTAGCACAATCGGTAGTCTTTTTAGTGATGATCTGCCACTCCATCCTGCAATGGTCCATGTGTGTACCTTTGCTGTAAGTGGCATTTCCACCCATTCGGTTTTTTCAAGGTTGCAATCAAGATTCCAGCAGTGCGTTCGAACTGGTACCCAGGTATCGCCGCATTTGGGGCATCTTGTTCCCCAGATCTTTCCCTCAAGCAATCCTATGAAAAACCTGCTGTTCCATCCATGTCTAATGGTGTATAACTGATCATAGTGGAGGAACTGGTTCATTGTGTTTCCATCTTCAGAGATTTCATGGCCGATAAACGCAAGCCCTGTCTCTTTAACATCTTTAGGTCTGTAGTTTTTCCTTTCCGTGAAATTTGGTGCCTCGGCAAACTTCTTTCTTTTTTTAGTAACTGTTTCTCCGCCCATTCTTAATGCCTCCTTAAAATAAAGTTAGAAATACTCGTTCCTGTACCAGCATGGCTATTGAT
>CAYLOF010000453.1:0-1553 GCA_964385215.1 uncultured Thermoplasmatales archaeon | reverse complement strand
TTTTCATCTGCCATATTTTATTCCTCCCCAATTAGAGCAATCCTATAATCTACATGCACCATTTAATTGTTGTCATTTTTCAAGGAAGTTCAAGGGGAATAATTTAAAAAGGCGAATATGTTTCACCACACATATGGCATTACCTTTAGATGTACTAGAAAAATCAGTAAACCAGAAGCTGGCCCTTCTACTAAAAGATGGGAGATCAGTAGAGGGAAAACTTTCAGGCTATGACGAATATATGAACATGGTATTAAATGATGTTGAAGAGACCCATGGCGAAACCAAGAGACGGCTTGGCACTATAATTCTTAGAGGGAACAACATAGTAAGCATATCTCTACTATAGTAAATGGCAATCGGTATTCTGAAACTGATGGTCGCCTATAAGATAAAATTCAATATGCTTTAAGAAGTGAACTTATTATTTTAGCGAGGAATCTCAAGACCACTGGCCAGTATCCTGTACAGCACTTTGGAAAGAAAATTTCTGTATATCTTTTGCATTACCGCACATATAGTTATGTGGAAGGGGAAGTTATAAATCTGCACCAAAATTGTGTAATTTAGGTTGCATTTTGCTACCTTCCGAAGTAATTTTTGCAAGCGAAAAGCATATATATGCGTCAATTATATGTCTGTAGTGGAAGGAATCGGGCTGGTAGTTTTTGTTAGAGTGCATCCCATCCCCTCCTAGTGAGGCCAGCCAATCCTTCCTTTATTGTCACAATTTTCCCTGAAAAGGTTTAAGTATATATTTTCCAATAGCAAAATTCGATTTTTATGTGGAAAAACATCAAAGCTACAACCGGAATGAAACTCAGATGCAAGGGATGGAAACAAGAAGCCATCCTACGAATGCTAGAAAACAATCTAGAAAATGCTGAGATACCTGAAGAATTAATTATATATGGTGGCACGGGCAAGGCTGCACGAAACTGGGAATGCTACGATAAAATTGTAGAAACTCTCAAAAATCTTGAAGACGATGAGACGATGGTCATTCAATCCGGTAAACCTGTAGCTGTTTTTAGAACATGGAAAAATTCACCGCGAGTACTTATGGCCAATTCCAACATAGTACCCCACTGGAGTACATGGGAAAAATTCCGCGAATTGGAGGAATTAGGCCTCATTATGTATGGCCAGATGACTGCAGGATCCTGGTGTTATATTGGCACCCAAGGGATAATTCAGGGAACATACGAAACTTTTGCCGCACTTGCAAAAAAACATTTCAACAGCAATCTGAAGGGAAAAATAGTTCTAACCGGCGGGATAGGTGGCATGGGGGGAGCCCAACCTCTTGCAGTTAAGATGGCAGGTGGTGTTTGTATCGCCATCGAATGTGATGAAAAGAGAATTGATAGGAGAATAGCTGCAGGTTTCTGTGACGAAAAAATAAAGGATATCAATCAAGCAGTAAAAATGGCTAACTCAGCTAAAGAAGAAGGAAGGGCACTTGCAATTGGCGTCTTGGGCAACTGTGCCGATATATTGCCCAAATTGGCTAAAGATGGTTTTAATCCAGATGTAGTAACAGATCAAACATC
>CAYLOF010000452.1:0-1560 GCA_964385215.1 uncultured Thermoplasmatales archaeon | reverse complement strand
ATCCTAAACTCCCAGTTTTTTTAGGCACCATCCCACTACTCATCCATTTTTTAGTGTGATTTTTCTCCTAATAATCTGTATTTTTGAAAATATAGTAAACTACTTAAACATGATGCCTATATAGGCATCTATGAGTTTTGTACGATATAAAAAATTTGGTAATCAAGAATATGCTTATGATGTTACATCGTATTGGGATTCAAATCTGAAGAAATCTCGGCAGAAACAGAAGTATCTAGGAGTTGTTGTTGATAAAGAGAAAGGGGTTTTTGAGAAGAAAATGGAGGAGCAGAGTAGAACTGCTGAGAAGATGATCTTGGATTTTGGTGATGCCTTCCTTCTTCAACGTTTTATGAAGAAAAGTGGATTGTTTGATTTTTTGCATGATTTTTTTGATGATCGGGCCGATACCTTGTTGTCTTTAGTTTGTTATCGTCTTTGTTATCCGTCTGCTATGCAGTATGTAGAAACGTGGTATCAGGGTAGTTTTTCTCGTTTTTTGTTTAAGGAGGCGCGTGTTTCCTCCCAGCGGGTGAGCGATTTCTTTGCATATGTTGGTGATGAAGTGTTTTTACGGCGTTTTTTCCAACAGTATATTCCGTTGTTTACGAATGCAGAGGAGGGTGTTATCATTGATTCAACGTCTCTTCCGAATCAAATTCATCTTCCTTTTACTGCATGGGGTTATCATAGTGGTGGCATTGATAAGCAGATTCGTTTTCTTTTTGTGATTGATAAAAAGAATAATCTTCCTTTGTTTTTCAGGTATCTGCCGGGTAATGTTGTTGATGTTTCGTCGTTAAGGATGACGATGGATGAATTGGAGCAGTATGATGTTGATAGTGGTTACGTTCTTCTTGATGCTGGTTTTTTCTCAAAGGATAATATTAAGGACTTGTATGGTAAGGAGGTTGATTTTTTTACTCGTCTTCCTGCTTCCACTAAGTTGTTTGAAAAATTGGTGAAAGCAGAAGTGGGTGGTCTTGAATGTTTTGATCATGCTGTTCAATATGGTGAAAGAGCACTATATATCAAACGAAAAAGGGTTGATCTTTTTGGGAAAACTGGGTATGCATATATTGTGTTGGATCCAGAACGGAAGGGCAGGGAGACGAAGAAGGTGTTGTTGAATGCTTTGGATGATGAAAATGCTGATAAGAGCGAGGTTGAGTATAAATTGTTGAAGAAAGGAGTTATGATTCTTGTTTCTTCGTTTCGAATGGATGAAACTGAAGTGGTTCCTTCGTATTATTTACGGCAGGCAGTGGAACGATTGTTTGGTTTTTCAAAAGATGATTTGAATTTACTTCCATTGCGTGTACATACGGAGGAAACATTACGTGGTTTCCTTTTTCTTCAATTTATTAGCCTTGTTGTTTTTATGTTGTTTAAGAAGGCTATTGGAAAGGATCATACGGTGGAGAAGGTTCTTCTTACAATGCGGAATTTGAAGTGTAAGGTGTATGATGATGAGGTGCTTGTGCAGGAGTTAACAAAACAGCAAAAGGATATCATTGAGAATTTAGATATCATGGTGCCTAAAAAGTTGGGAGTTTAGGA
>CAYLOF010000451.1:0-1561 GCA_964385215.1 uncultured Thermoplasmatales archaeon | reverse complement strand
TTATCTCATTTACAGGACAAGATATATTAATATTGAATGCAGAATAATAAGAACGATACTTTTTCTGAGGCTTGCCACTTACACCTTCTTCGGGTGTTGTCCATTTAGTCTCGACTAGTTTCATTTCATCGAAAAGCTCAAGCGCTCTTTCTCCATTACTTCCATATCTTTCCTTTATCTCACTAAGTGGTTTCCAATCTGATTGAATCTCCTTAAAAACTTCCTTCTTTATTTTATTGTCAAAAGCTCGTATTATGGGCACCAAATCAGTGGAATCGTTGACAACTTTTGTTCGTATCATTTTATCTGCTCTTTCTAATACTAAAACAGGACGTTTCGTATTTAAAGTTTCTGCATGACACTTTATTTATTTTAGTTAACCTATAAAAAGACATGCGGCAAAGTTGAACAGAGGATCTGAGTAGAATATTACTGAGAGTGAGGAGGGATGGGATGCTAAGGCACAGTTTTCTATTTTTAGGGAGGGAAAACTGTGTTATTGCATAAAAGAAACTCTCCCCACTCAATACAACCTTAGTAACTTCTGGCATAAATATCTTTTTGTCAGGATCCTACAGCCGGGGGAGCGCCCATATTAACTCCATATTCCCCCTTTTCTAAAAAAGACGCAGTGGACTTGTCGGGATTTGAACCCGAGGCCTCTTCCATGCCAAGGAAGCGATCTTCCGAGCTGATCTACAAGCCCAATATGCAGACATCATAAGGACTGAAACTGATTTTAGCAAATAAAATTTGCGCTTGTTATCAGAAAGAGTTTATTGACGTTTTACAAATAGTGAATTTTATTAAGAGCCACCACAATCATAAAAAAGATAAGGGAATACGAGTTACGTTACATGACGGTGCGAGATTGGCCTATTTAAATGTGGAAGGGAAACAGTTATGACAGAGATATATGGAATTTATTTTGCGTTGCTTATTTTATCTGGATTCATATCGTTAAACTTGTCTTTCTACATCTGGTGGAAACACTGGTTGGAAAAGCGTGTACAACCGGCCAGAATGTTTGCTTTTTTAATGGCAATCGCTGCCACATGGGCATTTGCTGCCGCAATGGCATTAATTAGTCCAAATGCCTCACAAACATATTTCTGGGAACAGGTCAAATACATAGGAATATTTTTAATTCCACCTAGCTGGCTTATTTTTTCATTGCAATGGACTGGCAGAGGTAAATGGATCACTAAGGAAAAAATCTATATCATATATGCTATTTCTTTGCTGTTTTTAGCTCTAGTCTTCACCGACAGTTTCCATCATCTGATCTGGAGCAATATCGAATATGTTCAAATTGGTCCTTATTTGGACACTTCTGGGATACATGGCATAGGGTGGTGGTTAGCTTTATCTTACTCTTATTTCCTAATTTTAGGTGGCACATTTTATCTTGCAAGAGGATTTGTTAATTTAAGGAATGTCTATCGTAAACAGGCTATTATTTTATTATTAGGGAGTTTTGCACCGTGGGCAGCAAACGTAATTTACGCCCTCAATGTGAGCATTTTTCCAAATATTGATTTTTCATCACCTGCATTCATTA
>CAYLOF010000450.1:0-1563 GCA_964385215.1 uncultured Thermoplasmatales archaeon | reverse complement strand
ATTGAAATCTATGTTTCATTAATGTTAATGAGGTTGTTGGTCAGCCTCAATTGAATTATGTCGATGAAAACACATGAAATATTTAACAGAAGATCAGGTGAAATTCTACGTTTAGCTGTAACTGTTGAAGAATTTTTAGAACATTTTATTTCAACATATTTCTGTGACCACAATTATAAAACTAATCTGTTTCTTGATGAAATAATACAGAAACTAAATTTTGATAGAAAAATCGAGATTTTCAGGAATATCTGTAAATTCATAAAATACGATAAAACCAAACTTAATAAAATTCTTAAAGACATTAGATTTATTCAAAAGAACAGAAATAAGGTTGCACACTTTGAGAGCACCTATAGAGAAGACCCCGACAATCCAGAAATCGCGGAAGTGAGACTTTGGCCAAGAACAAGCACGAAAACGAAAGATAGAAGTTTAGTTTTAACAAAAGAATTAATGGATGAAATTAATAATCGACATCGCTCAATATACAAAGGAACTATCGACATACAAAATTATTTACTACAGTTAAAGAATCAATCAGATAGTAATTTAGATGTATTTTTGGATAATGATTCTGCAATATAATATTTCATTCCGAAATCACTAAAACCCAGCATTTTTAAAAGTGGAATTTCGGGAGCAATAAACAAATATGGAAGATCTTTTTTAATTTCCTCAGATACATCTTGTTCCCCATAGAATAGATATGTTAACTCTGGCAATTTCTTCCTAAACCCTTCATCTTTTCGAAGTAAATCTATAGCTTTTTCATAGTCATCTGTTTTTGTTATCCTTTTGAATTGCTCTTTGATTGTGTCATTCCTTTCAAAAATAATAAACAGAATATCTAAGAACGAAAGGATAAATTCTATTCCATTGGTAGAAACAATATTGTAATTCTTAGGTAAATTTACCTCTATCCAGTATCTAAAAGCTCGAGAAGTCAATATATGTCTCAAGATATTTTTTAAAGCTAATTCATCCTGTTTTGGAGATGTCGCATGTAATGTTTCTTCTATACGTTTCATAATAGAATCAATAATCGGTTCGATCTCCGCTTGATAATAGATCCTTTTATCAAAACCAGGTGGTTTTTCTTCAGGAATTGGCATATCTATTTTTTTAATCCAACCTCTTTTTAAACATTTTTTTATTGCTCCGTTCTCTCCCATTAGTTTAGGATAGGTATCTTTCTTTACTCCATAAATTACTTCCCCAATTTCCATAATATATCTTGGCTTACCAAATGTAGCAAGATACACTTTATGTGTTAATTCTTCTTTTGCCATGATATCACCATCGGATACGTAACCAAACTTGATTTTTGGTAACGTTCCCAAAAACACAAATCGGGAACGTTCCCTAACCATCGGATACGTTACGAAAGGGTATATAAGAGATATCCTTTATATGCCTTGGCATGGAAAAAATACCGATAGCCTTCACAAAAAGGCAATACAATCTCCTACATAAAGAGAAAAACCGAACTGGATGTTCAATAGGATCTATTATTAGAACATCCTTTGAAGATCATTTAATTCAAAAAGGGAGGAAGTCAGG
>CAYLOF010000449.1:0-1570 GCA_964385215.1 uncultured Thermoplasmatales archaeon | reverse complement strand
TACAATTATCCTTTAACACCTCAAATGATGTATCTTCAAATAATAATTTACCTTCGATTGTTTTTGATAGATCAATAGCCCTAATTAGAACATCCATTCAGTTATTCTCCTGTCGCGTTTATTTTTAATACCAAATAAAGAGGTAGCCTCCATTTTTGATTCCTAAGCATTTTGAAAATTACTCTTTAGATTGATGCATCGATGTATTTGAGATTAGATTAAAAAGTAATGTATTATTTTTATTTAAAGTTACTATTTACTCTCTCCCCTCTCAAAATTAACAGTACAGTCATCCTGAACCTTTCCAGCTAGCAAATGAAATCAACCTTAAAACATATAAAACCATAAAAGATGTCGTTCATTGAATTGTCCATAGATGTTTGGGCCAACGGTCCAGTGGTTATGATTATAACTCTTTTATCGATACATAGTCAATCGTTGGTCGGCATGATATTAAAGGATCAAGCAGTAATTTCGTTTTCCACAAGTTCAAGTAAAATTTCAATTATTTTTTCAATAATCAAACCGTTTCTTTCTAAATAATCATCCGCTATATTTCTTCCTCTGTATTGAATATCACTTCTTAGCTTTCTCATACTATCTAAAAAATGGATCTGAAAATCGTCAAATGCGATTGGATAGTATTCTTCCAGAAACGATATCAAGCATTCATGACTGTAGCTTTTATATCCATGAACTGCCAATAACGAACATATTAATTCTTTAATGGCTTCATAATAGGATTCAATTAGTAGCTGAGGGAATTCATCTTTTCTTCGTTTTTCAATAGATTCTATTCTCCTTTTAGCCAGTTGGAGAAGAGATTTTGCTTGTTCCGAATTTTCTTTAACCTTCTTTACATTATAATCTAGACAATCATCCCATTTCAATTAGACCACCTTTAAAAATCCGCTAAGAACGACGCCATTTGCAAGTGAATTTTTAAATTTATCATCAACACTTTCAATATTTGTTTCAAATAACAAACTAATTTTTCTCTTCAAAATTTCTTCGTATTTTTTTAATTTAATATCCCTTTTTTCACTCTGAATAAAAATGTCGACATCTCCTCTTTCATCATCCGTGCCCTCAACTGCACTACCATATAAAATAATACAATTTGGAGTGAAACCTTCTTCCAGTCTTTTGACAAGCCCACATTCTTCCATTCTTATTAGCAAGTCATGTCTCTTTAATACCTTATAACTCCTACTAAGAGACGACTTATATCCCTTATAAATGCCTGTTTTTATTTCCTTAAGCAATCCTTGATCCAAAAGAATTTCGACATGATTTTTCACTGAGGGCAGGGAGATTCCCGTTTGTCGTACTAACTCTCTTAGTTGGAACTTTTTATTTGGTTCATCAAAGAATACACGTAAAATTTTGTATCTATTAAATTGATGATACATTTTACTATCACCCAATATAATATTATATCATCTGATATAAATAACTATCGATTGCCTCGTTTTAAATATTTGCCTATCTTTCATATCAACCTTAAAACATTTAAAACAAAAGTTTATGTCCTACTATAAATCGGGCCAATGGTCTAGGGGTTATGACG
>CAYLOF010000448.1:0-1574 GCA_964385215.1 uncultured Thermoplasmatales archaeon | reverse complement strand
CTGTATGATACCTATTTGGATTAGCCCAAAAATTGGGTAGGGGAAAATTCTTTCTTTATCCCAGTAATTATTGTTCCATTTGTTAGTAGTAGAAAAAGGTATTATAAAAAAGGCATTTCTGGGTGTATTATTCACGAAATTGTTATGCACTACCATATTATTGGTAGATATATTCTCAAAGCAGATACCATACATTATATTATCTTCGATGTGATTATCATGGATTCTGTTGTTTGAGACTGCATTCATAAAATGAATTCCATACCCATTGTTCTCAATGATATTCTCATAGATTTCATTATTGTAAACATAGCGACCTACAATACCTTTTATTTTGTTATTTGAAATAGTATTTCCATTAACAATGGCATCAGTCGACCAATAACATAAACCTATGCCATATATTTCACCATCATTTATGATATTATTAGAAATAATATTGTGAGATGATTTATATAACCAAACACCAAAAGCACCACTTCTTAAAATAATGTTATCTGATATTGTTGTATGTGAAAGACCAGTAGATGCATTTTTGTATACATAAACACCATAACGATTATCTATAATAAAGTTATTAGATATCACCCCGTCAGCCGATTTATATAAATAGACACCGGCTTTTAATTCGCCGCCATTTTGAATGGTAAACCCCGAGATAGTAACTTCATCGGCTCTGTTTATTTTTACAACATCTTTTTCATTGCCACCATCAATAATCGTTGTATTTCTATCTTCACCAACTAAATCTATTGTTTTGTCAATAACTATATTTTCATAATATGGTGATGAATCATCATATACAAATACAGTATCATCATCATTAGCATCACTAATAGCGCTTTGTATACTGCTATAATTTCCCGGTCCAGTTCCACCAACATACAACGTATTACCAGCACTCAAACTAGATACATTGCTACTTATGCTAGGTACAACACCTGCTCCAATAAACAAAACAATTACAGCAAAAACCAATGCTTTACTCAACATAATTTTCATAAGTTGCCTCTCCCAATATTAAAATTGTATATTTGTAATATATTATCCTACCTTAAATGTTTCCTTAACCAGTGTTAACAATAACAATCATCTTTCAAAATCTGTTTTTAGATGAAGCATCATGTACACTATTCCAAAATTTTGCCTATAAAAGAGATTCCCACTCTAGTTAAGCCATGAAAGGAATTATATAAAAAACAGTTTTATCAGGAGTAATCTTTGTCGAAAATAGCCTAGATTATCATCTTTTCGCATATTCACAAAAAACGACCGATTGTTTGCGTCTAAAATCTAATGTTATTCGTAGGAGACATTGTTATCGAAAATCATGGGGTGGTTTTTTAGCAATTAATTCCCAATCAAAGTCTTGGGGGTAGATTTTTTACTCATCTCCTCATCCAACCCAAAACTCTGGCACTCATCCATTTCTACACAAGCTATATTTCACAATCAACCATACTATCCCAACTGAACTTTCTCAGGGTATCAGGGTATTACCCCTATCGCTAGACTATCTAGAACCTTCAGAGACGCCCTCCAGCTTATGATCTATTTAGCCTAATAGTACTTCA
>CAYLOF010000447.1:0-1575 GCA_964385215.1 uncultured Thermoplasmatales archaeon | reverse complement strand
AGGATTTACCCCATTAGATAGGTTTCTCTATCTTGGATTCTTTTTTCAGTTTTATAGTTCCAAGGTGCCGAAGTACCCAGTAACTTTAAAAGTCAAAAAAAACAATTTTAATTAAATAAAGTCATATTCTAAGAACGATGTAATTTGCTAATACAAGAATGTCTAATTCGGTAGTATTCAGTAATGCCAAAGCCTCTATGGGTGTATTAACAATGGGTGTTCCCTTGACATTTAACGAAGTGTTTAAAACTATACCATATCCAATCTTCTTTTTTACTTCTTGTAATAGAGTATAAAAGATTTTATTTTCTTTTGATACCGTCTGAATTCTACATGAATAATCCACATGAGTAATTGCTGGAAAAGTGTTTCTAAATTCTTTTTTGAAGTAAAAAACTTTAAGCATAAAGGGAGATTCCTGAAAATGTTCAAAATATTTGTGCCCTTCTTCCAGGAGAACAGAACCAGCAAATGGTCTAAACCATTCCCGATGCTTAACTTTTGAATTAATGATACCCTTTATATCATACCTTAATGGATTAGCCAGAATGCTCCGATTACCTAACGCTCGGGGACCAAATTCCATTTTTCCTTGATACCATCCAACAATCTTACCTTGAGCAATGAATTTAGCTGTTTCATCATATATATTATTTGAGAAGTGGTACTTGTTAGGTATATTCTTCAAACATTTTTCTATCTGTCTATTCCCGTGATCTCTACCTAAGTAAACATTTGAGAGACGTTTCTTTTTGAAATCAGGAATATTTTGTGAAGCTGCATAAAGGGCTGAACCGACTGATACACCATTGTCTCCAGCAGCTGGTTGAACGAAATAGTTGCTGGATAATTTATTCAAGATTCTCCCATTTAAAGCAACATTTAGAAATAGTCCGCCAGCAGCGCATAGAGGTTTATTTGACACACCAAAGTTTGCTTTTAATAAAGTAAAAACTATATCCTCAGTGCGTTTTTGTAATGAGTATGCAAGGTCCTTATGCTTTTGGATCAAAGGTTCGCAATCTTTCCGGGGAGTTAACCCTGTTAGCTTAATCCATTCTTTTGGGAAAAAATCATATCGTGCTGCATGATAGTCAAGAAGTTTATTATTTATCTTAACATTTCTTCCTTGGTTATCAATTTTAATAAGATTCGAGAAAAGTTCAGCGTAAGCATCATTGCCGAACGATGCGAGAGCCATTACTTTTCCCTCATCATAACACATTCTGAATCCTAAAAATTTTGTAACAGAAGCGTAAATGTGACCAAGAGAATGAGGAAATTTAATTGTTTTAACTAGTTTTATTTCATTACTGGCACATTTATAAAATGAGATCGTTGCAGATTCTCCAATCCCATCTGCGACGATTGTATTTGCCTCATACCAAGGTGATAAAAGGAAAGCGCTGGCAGCATGTGATAGATGGTGATTTACAAAAATAATTCTCTGTTTTATATCATTCGTATCCAATCCTTGGCTCAATGTTTTTCGTAGGGAAAACAATTCCTTACAGCGGCTGAAATAGCCTGTTCCTCGCTTAATCTTTGCCAAAAATGCACTTCTAGAATTTAAGA
>CAYLOF010000446.1:0-1578 GCA_964385215.1 uncultured Thermoplasmatales archaeon | reverse complement strand
CACGGTATAATTTTTTAAGGGATCTTCAGGATAGAAATGAGATTTTGTTTTATGCATTTGCCAATAAATATTTGGAAGACATAATACCAATAATATATACCCCCACCGTAGGTGATGCTGTTCAGCGATACTCACGGGATTCTGCACGGTTCCGTGGGATTTTTCTATCGCCTTATAATGTTGATGATATGGATGCTATATTTGATCACGTCCGTTTCAAAAAACCAACTATTGCTGTAGTGACTGATAACCAAGGTATCTTAGGGATAGGTGACCAGGGTGTTGGTGGAATTGGTATCCCCATTGGAAAACTTGCATTATATGTTCTAGGGGCAGGAATATTTCCATGGGAAACCTTTCCAGTAACATTAGATGTTGGAACAGATAATTCTGAGGATTTAGAGGATCCATACTACTTAGGATATAAGTCCGGTCGATTGGCAGGAACTAAATATGAAGAATTTATCGATAAATTCATCGCTGGGATAAGAGAAAAATTTCCGCATATCCTTATTCAATGGGAGGATTTTAGCCGGCAAAATGCCTTTACTATTCTAGATAAATACCGACATAATGTATTAAGTTTTAATGATGATATTCAGGGAACAGGTTCGATGGTCCTCGCTGGGATACTCAACGCATTAAAATGTTCTGGCGAGGAGCTCAAAGAGCAGCGATTTGTTATCTACGGGGCCGGTGCAGGAGGTATTGGGATCGCCCGACGGATCGCTGCATGCCTCGAGTCAAAATGTAAACTATCTAAGGTCACGTCTCATAGTCGCATTGCCCTCCTAGATAGCAAAGGACTTATTACGGAAGAAAAAAAGGTAGATGCCTATAAACAACCGTTTTCCATGAAAAAACAGGTCTACAATGGCTGGGATGTAGCGGATGTAACTCACATCTCGCTTTATGACGTGGTAAAAAACTTTCGTCCGTCAGTTCTCATTGGGACATCGGGGCAGTATGGTCATTTTACTAAGAAGATACTTAAAACAATGGCAAAACAAACAGACCGACCAATCATATTTCCACTATCAAATCCCACGTCTAATTCAGAAGCCACACCTTTGGAAATCTTTAAAGCTACTGATGGAAAAGCCCTCGTTGCAACTGGTTCGCCATTTGAACCTTTTCATTACGATGGAAAAAACAATGTGATTGGCCAGGGAAATAATTTCTTTATATTCCCTGGAGTTGGACTTGGCGCAATTCTTAGTCATGGTAACTATATTGACGATAAGGTATTTACCGAGGCGGCTTATGTACTTTCTAATCTTACCCCAAGAGAGCTCATTAGTAAGGGCACCGTGTATCCTTCATTTGCAAATATTAGAGAGATAAGCGCACGTATTGCTCTTGTAACCACCCAGCATATCTCCAAAGAACAGGGGACACGCGAATTTAGTCTTGAGGATATTAAATCAAAAATGTGGGTACCTAAATATTGCTCAATAAAAAAGATGCAATGATTATAGTGCAACCTAGCAATAAAGTATTTATCTATATTCACTAATAACTGGCAACCTATGGTAATCAAAATTTTAATTACTGGTGGCACATTTGATAAAGAGTATA
>CAYLOF010000445.1:0-1581 GCA_964385215.1 uncultured Thermoplasmatales archaeon | reverse complement strand
TGGTTTTGAGTTGAACTGTTCAACAGCAATTGCATTACCACTGTAAACAACACGTTCAGCAGTCAATTTTTTATCTTTCAAATAGATATTTATACAATCAATTATACAACCTGCATCTAATTTGCCTGCCAGTCGAGAGGCAAGCTCTTTACCGTTCTTATTGGAGCCGATTAAAATTGTTTCTGTGTCGGTTTCTTTGATCACTTTTTCTAGGATTTCTGCATATTCTTCTGCTTTAAATGAATCCACGTCTGTCTCAGCAACAAATACGCTGTCGGCTCCATAGGCAATGTATTCATTTGCAAGTGCGTCATCGCTTTTTCCAATTATCACTGCAGTAGATTTTTTGCCAAGATCCTTTGAAAGTTCACTTCCTTTTGACAATAACTCGAAAGTTAATTTTTTATTATCAGAGTAAATAAGTACCATTTATATCACCCCAGCACTCCTTCCTTTGCAAGATTATCAACCAATTTTCCTATAGATTCGTCAAGGCTATCTTTATAAACAATGTTTTTACGCTCCATGGAAATACCTTTCAAATCAACTGTTTCGGTTTTCGGTTCCAACCCGCCTGCAAGCGATTCAGCACTCCAGTCGTTGATTGGTTTATTGGCTGAACCAAGAATCTCCATAAGACTGGGCAAACGAGGTTCGTTAATCTCCTTTGTTACTGAGATGAGTACGGGGTAAGATGATTCAGTTGTTACGGATTCTTCGCCCATATTTCTCTCAGCTACTACTTTGTTCTTTTCTGCATCGACACTTTGGGCATAGGTTATCTGTGAGATATTCAAAAGACCTGCAACTTTAGGTCCGATCTGACCGGAGAAAAGATCGGTAGATGCCTCACCGCAAAGGACGATATCGTATTCACCTATCTTTTTTATTGCCTCTGCCAAAAGTGTGGATACAACATGATAATCGTGTTTGTCAGGATAAGGGATTAAGATACCTTCATCAGCGCCCATTGCGAGAAGCTCTTTTATCCTCTCTTTTGCATCGGCCGAACCGACAGTTACAACAGTTATTTTGCCGCCAT
Source organism: uncultured Thermoplasmatales archaeon (assembly GCA_964385215.1). Classification (GTDB taxonomy): domain Archaea; phylum Thermoplasmatota; class E2; order DHVEG-1; family DHVEG-1; genus DAOWHD01. Next base: position 539 of record CAYLOF010000445.1, on the reverse strand, counting down.
GTTTCTCCTTAATCTTTATGGCTTCTTCCATTGCATTTTTATCAATGTCGCTTATCTTCTTTGATATTCCTTCTAAAATTGGCTTATTTGTAGATGAATCGATTTTTATCTCGGATGCATCAACAACCTGCTTTGCACAAACAATTATGTTCATAACTATTCTACTCTCCTTATCATTTCTTTCTTTTCTTTTTCTAATTCTCTTAAATTTTTTCTTTTAATTTTACCGCTCTGAGTTTTAGGTAGTTCTTCAACAAACTCGATCTCTCTAGGGTATTTGTAAGGTGCGGCAACCCTTTTGGTATGGTTCTGGATATTCTTCACGAGCTCATCTGAAGCTTTGCTTTTATCGTGGAGAATAACAAATGCCTTAACAACTACGCCACGTACTTCATCTGGACTTGCCACAACAGCTGCTTCTAAAACATCGGGATGAGAAATAATAGCTGATTCAACCTCAAAAGGTGAGATACGATAACCACTTGCCATAATCAAATCATCATCTCTTCCACTGAACCAAAAGTAGCCATCTTCGTCTT
>CAYLOF010000444.1:0-1584 GCA_964385215.1 uncultured Thermoplasmatales archaeon | reverse complement strand
GATGATAAAAGTGAATTTATCAGTCGCTGTAGAAAATATGAAATCGAACCGATGACTGTAAAAAAGGAAGGAAAAGACCTGTTGTTTGTTAGAGATTACTCTGGAAATCTATTTGAGGTTAAAGAAAAATAAATGCAGCTTTGACCAATATTTAATTTTTCACTAGTATCTCTTTTTTCCACTTAGAATCCTTTCAATGATTTTCTCTTTGTCGTCCTCAGATACGCTCCCCTCTTTTATTTCGTGTCTTTTTAATGTCTCATCAATTGCTTCACTATCGGATTCGGTGATGGCCATTTCTTCCTCTTTGTCTGCCTTATTATCAAGATTTCCAATTCTTGCTGCCATTTTAACAGAATTTGCTGCTTTGTTTGTTTTTTCAAAAGACGGTAAATCGGCTGGTTTTTCCTCTGTATTACCAGATGCATCCTCTGGAATCGGTCTGTCGTTTGAAAATTTGAAGATGTTTTTTTCCTTGGAATCTTTATCCTTATAAGTTGAAATGAGTTCAAATGCTTCACTTATGAAGGCTCTTTCCTCTGTTGTTGGCGTCCAGGAATAGTTTTCTCCTTCTTTGAAAAAGTTTGGTGCGTTAGGATTGAAATGTGCCACTATCATAAATCCTTGGTCTTTATCTTTGTATAACTCAAGCTTTATGTGTATTTTCTCCACATCACCCATCTATTTTCCCACTCCTAACGTGGAAATGAATAATCTAACGGAACTTATAACTTTTGTTTCATATCAGCAGCACAAATCATGTCATAACATTTTTTATAAAATCATTTTTATATATCGCTAATTAACGTAAAAACAATGTAAATGTTAAAATAGTAGTTATTATTTGGAATAATAGGAAAATATGTTGAGAAAAGTGGTGATGTCATCTATTGGGTCAATTTGCTCGATAGGAGGAATTGTTGGGATTATATTATCAAATGCTGTAAGCGACATGTTTCTTTTTGTTGTAGCTGCCATGTCTGGATTATTTATGCTGGCATTAACAGAACAGCAAAAATGAAGACGTTTTTTCAATCGTGTTGATTTTTTGTAACTAACATATGCAGCATTTAATGAAAAGACGGGGACCTTGAAAAAATAACTATTGGTAAAGCGTTATTTTGAGATTCGTTTACCCTATAAACTTAGTCAAGGACGATATTAGGTTAGATATGATGGCAAGGATCTTGCTGACGATGCTGCCCTTTTGCGAAATCTCTTCGTTTGATTGGTAGTATGTTTGAACGACTTCCTTTACTTCTTTTACTATTTGACTTGTGTTATTCATTTCTAGATTAGGTTCAGGATTGACTTTGATCTTTTCTTCTATTATGTTATCAAGTGAGTTTTTACTCATTACTACATTTCCATCAGTGTTTCTTGAAATTGAGCATGCGGTTATTTTGTTTCTAGAGGATCCTGAGAGGTATATTCCATGAACTGCGTTGTCATGAATTTTGCTATTGGATATTGTGTTATCGTTGTTTGAGGATGCAATAGCATCAATTCCTGCATGTGTGTTTCTAAAAAATTCACAGTTATCAATGGTGTTATTTGATGAGTATTGTAGTTCAATACCATCAC
>CAYLOF010000443.1:0-1587 GCA_964385215.1 uncultured Thermoplasmatales archaeon | reverse complement strand
AATGGTGCTGTTGGAACACCATCCGCACATACCCCATTTAAGAGCAATAGCATCATAACCAATAGCATTAATTAGAGCAGTCGCCTGGCTAGCGGTGTGTCCTGTATAGCAGACCATTACAATCTGTTCGTCGGACGGTAACTTTGATAAATTTTCTTCTGTAAACAGTCGGCTCAACGGAATGTTTATTGCTCCAGGAATGTGACCTAAAGCGTAATGTTCTGACTTGCGTATACTAAGAATGAAAGGATCGTTAGATGTATTATCATCATTGAGGCTATCATACAGATTTGAAGCTTTGATAACTGGACTTTTTCCCATATTCAGTGAGTCATAAATCGTTTCGCGCAAATCTTCATCCCAAGTACCAGTTGAAAAAGAATAGTCATGACAGTCTGTCGTTTTATTGTAACACTTATTAGCAGTGACTGTACTGTTGGAAGCCCATGAGCACATACCCCACATAAGAGCAGTTGCATTATATCCATTGAGATTTAGCAATGCTGTAGCCTGACTGGCAGTATGCCCCGTATAACAAACGACTACAATCTGTTGATCCTTATCCGTGGGCAACTTTTGAAGATTTTCTTCCGTAAACAAGTCTGCAACGCCTATATTTACTGCACCACATATGTGCCCTAATTCATAATGCTCAGATTTCCGTACGCTCAGGATGAAAGGATCATTGGTTGTATCATTGTCATCGAGGTTTTCATACAAAACTGTAGCTTTGATAACTGCTGATTTACCCTGATTTAGAGAGACATATGTAGCTTCACGCAATGCACCCGATTCAGTCGTAGAAGATCCACCCGTACCAGACCCTGAATCTGGGGCGGGCTCTGTATCTCCTCCACAAAACGATATTGAACGTATAACACCTCCAAGCACATTTGCAGCACCTGGTGATGTGGTCGCTATGAATCCAAGGGATCCTGAACCAGTGCCGCTACAGACAGAATAGTTTAGGCAGGCTGTTGTCTTGTTATAATATTTATTGACAGTGACTGTACTGTTAGTGGTCCAAGAACACATGCCCCACGTAAGACAAACAGCATCATATCCATTGACATTAAGAAGAGCTGTAGCCTGACTGGCCGTATGACCTGTGTAGCAATATACTACAATCTGTCGGTTTTTAGGTAGTTTTGCTAGATTATCCTCTGTAAATAGCGTATTCAACGGAATGTTTATTGCTCCAGGAATGTGACCTAAAGCGTAATGTTCTGACTTGCGTATACTAAGAATGAAAGGATCATTAGATGTATTATCATCATTAAGCAAATCATGCAAGACCTCTGCATTAATGTTTCCTGCTACACCTCCATTTGTATACCCTCTTGTTGCTGTAAGACTCTCAGATCCCGTTTTGCCTTCCATCTCGGCAAAGGAAAAAAACGCTATGGAAAATACCAAAGCCAGAACACAAACCACTGCTAAAAATTTATCTACATTATTTGTCATTTATTTTACCTCCTTATCACATAGCTGACAGTTTACCCGTTCGTTCATTCCACTTAGCAAATATATACCAAAGTAAGAGTATCAATAGCATAATTATAATCGAACCGAGATATGTGAAATGAT
>CAYLOF010000442.1:0-1593 GCA_964385215.1 uncultured Thermoplasmatales archaeon | reverse complement strand
GAACTTGCCCAATATCGTGTGGTAACTTAATGTATTTTTTTATTAACCGAAAAATTACTGTATCTGATACGTATTAGCAGATATTTGATGTGGGATGCATTTGCTAATGATTTGGATGGTTGAAAAACTGTTTTCTGGATGGTGGAATCTATGAAAATTCCACAGGAGATACAGTCTTTTAATCCGGATGAATTTGATTTTGATGATAAAACCAAGGTTAAAGCTTTGATTGGTCAACTGTTAAATGTCATAGAAAGTTTGGTTCAAGCAAATCAAGATCTTCAAAAAGAAAATCAACAGTTAAAGGATGAGATAAATCGTTTGAAAGGTGAGAAAGGGAAACCAAGTTTTAAACCAAATGTTCCATCTCATGATTACACCCCCTCGGGTTTTAGAAAGGAAACAAGGAAATGGAAGAAACAGAGTAAGAAATCACGTGTTAAGATTGATCGTGTTGAAGTATTATCCGTTGATCGTGATACTCTGCCAGAGGATGCAGAGTTTAAAGGGCATCGTAGTGTGACGGTGCAGAATATCCTGTTCAAAACAGATAACGTTGAATATAAACTTGAACGGTATTATTCACCAAGTAAGAAAAAAGTCTATGAAGCAAGTTTACCTGATGAGGTTGATGGTGAATTTGGACCGGATTTGAAAGCCTATGTCATCCATCAATATTTTGCGAATCGTGTCCCTGAAAAAAAGATTCATCGGGCGTTAACTGAAATGGGTATTAAAATCTCTGAAGGACAGATATCAAATATTATCACTAAATCCAAGGCTGAGGAATTCACCCAGGAGAAAAATGATATTTTTACCACAGGGATGGAATCTTCTGATTATTTCCATATTGATGACACTGGTGCAAGGCATAAGGGCATCAATCATTATGTCCAGGTGATCTGTACCAATCTGTTCAGCAGTTTCTTCATAACCCGTAAAAAGAACAAGGATACAATACGGGAGATACTTGGTCTTTCTGAGGATGAAACGATTAATAAAATCATGATGTCTGATGATGCGAAACAGTTCATGTTTCTTGCAGTATACCATGCGTTATGTTGGATTCATGAGATACGACATTATAGAAAAATGAATCCATTTCTTGAATGCAATCAGGCTCAACTTAAAGAGTTCCTTCAGGTGATCTATGATTTTTACGAACAGCTAAAAGAGTATAAAAAACATCCAACAAAAAGGCAAAAAAATATTCTGGAGAAAAGATTTGATGAAATATTTTCCATGGAAACCGGATATAAACAACTAGATAACAGAATAGCGTTAACAAGAAAGAAGAGGGGAAAATTACTTCTGGTTTTGAAATATCCACAGATTCCGCTACATAATAATCCTGCAGAGATTGCTTTACGGGAACTGGTGATCAAGAAAAAAATCAGTTATGGGACAAAAAGCGAAAAGGGAAGAATTGCTTGGGAGAACATGATGACCATTATGGATACTTGCAGGAAACATAATGTGAGTTTCATGGAATATGTAAAGGATGTCTTCTCAGGAAGATATCAGATGCCGCGATTGTCATCATTGATCTTGGAAAAGGCAAAGGGCTAATTCCTTAAGTTATTGAGCATGTTC
>CAYLOF010000441.1:0-1596 GCA_964385215.1 uncultured Thermoplasmatales archaeon | reverse complement strand
TTTTTCATAAACATAAAATAGCACAGCATATTGGACTTGTCAAGATGTAAATAATCAGTGAGCTTTGTCATATTTCATAGCAAACAGTTAATGAATCGTGTCATTGCGAGTTTCTCTTCTTGCCCCGTGTAATGTCATTATGCATAAAGCATTTTCCTATTACACGGGGCTTGCTCGACTTATGCGAAGCAATCCCATACTTGCTTTCTGTCAATATGAGATTGCCACGCCATAAACCGTATGGTTCATGGCTCGCAATGACGGCTTTCACTGATTATTTACGTCAAGATATTTAACCTGCACTTTTTCCAGAACTTTGTTGTTTGTGCTTTGTCTTTCAATAATGAAGGAGGTGAAAGAGATGAAAAAGAGAGTGGAAGCAGTTGACCTTAAAAAGAGAGTGGAATTATACTTTAAATTCAGTTTTATGCTTACTGTTACTCTGTTTATTCTATTATTCCAGCTTTTTCCTCGATACAATCCCCATCCATACAAGATGATAGGCAAAATTGGTTCCACACGCATGATTCCAACTGACCCTATAGTGAAACACGTAATTCCAAAGGAATTGCCGAAGAAACGCCTTGTAATTGAGACAGAGAACCCGGAAGAGATCGAGAATGCTATAATACCTTCTGACAGCACGCTTTTCGAGCGTTTTAACGAGAAAGATCCCAATGAGATACCTGATCCGGGCACTTTTATTGCTTTTGAAACAGGGCCCAAACTTATCTATGCACCTGCACCTCTATACCCTAAGATTGCCAGGGTGGCAGGTATTGAAGGCAGGGTAATCCTTCAGCTCTTCGTTGGGAAGGATGGAAAACCCAAAAAAGTTCTTGTTCTCAAGTCCGAAGTGACCGAAGATTGCAACGCAGCTGCTATCAAGGCTGGCTGGAGTTTCAGATTCGAGCCTGCGATGCAGAGGGATAAACCAATTGGAGTCTGGGTTTCTATGCCTGTCGTGTTCAGGCTGAAATAGGAATTGATGTATAACCAGTAGGGCAGGTCTTGTACCTGCCCTATATTAAGAAAAAAGCGAAAGATATTTGGATATAAGGAGGTCACCCCAGAAATAGCTAATTACAGCAGCGATAGAAATAAAAGGACCAAAAGGAATAACGCTGTCCTTTTTTTTCTTTTTTGCAAGCACTGCTAACCCAACAATGCTGCCGAGAATACTTGCAAGAATAAGGGTTAGAATCACATTTCTCCAGCCGATAAATGCACCCACCATCATAAAAAGCATTACATCGCCCATCCCCATAGCATCTTTCTTGAAAATCCACTTTCCCGCAATAGAAATAAACAGCAATATTAAACCACCAGCGACTATTCCTATTAGAGAATCAAACCAGTTAATATCAGGGATAAAAAATGAAAACGCAAAACCAAGAACAATCCCTGAAATGGTAATTTTATCACTTATAACCTGATGTTTAAGGTCAATAACAAAAACAGGCAATAGAAGATATAAGAATATGGATGTAACAGCGAACCTTAAGGTGAAACCATAAAGGAAAAAACTTAAAAGTAGTATAAGACCCGATATAAATTCAATTAAGGGATATTGAAGTGAAATCTTTTTATTGCAAA
>CAYLOF010000440.1:0-1597 GCA_964385215.1 uncultured Thermoplasmatales archaeon | reverse complement strand
TACACTCCAATTTTAACAAAACATGAACTGGAAACAAAAATTGTCCAACGCATATTTGGGGATCTCCTTAAAAAATTTGAACAAAGTACAATTAATTACTTATCAGAGGAACTCTCTGACAATGAAAAAGAAATTGAAAAAATTAAACAAAGATTAGCCGAGATGAAGCAAGATGATTAGTACACTTGTAGCAATTATCCTTTCCATCGTGTTAACGGGCATAGCTTTTGCCATTGCAGAAACACTAGCTAAGCTATTCCACATTAGTCATCCAAAAAACATGTTTTCGATTTATTTTCTTGTTATGCTTACTGCATTTCTAGTAATCCCTTTTTCATTCATGGCTATCTCGCAGCCAACACATCAATCATCTACAGAATCCATTGATTCTATATGCCTATCAACAGAAGGTGATAATCAGTGCATGGGTGCCTTTGATAATTTCAGTTCAATCTCCTCAAAGATCACTCCAATCAACAGCCTCTCCAAGGATACATCGCTTCGATATCTTCTTCAAATATCTTGGTACGATTTTTATATTATGAACAATAACTCGTTAGAACAAGTACCAGATCTCCAACTTAAAGGGCACTCGCAGAATCAAACAACAGAAGATTCTTCTCTGCCAGTTTCAGGTTTTATTTTCCTTCCGAATTCATGGTTTTTCAATGGAACGTTGCTTTTATTTTTTATTGTGATAGGGTACATTCTTTTTAGTCTCCTTTACGTAAAAAAACGATTTTTAAAAAGATTGAAAGCGCAACCATGTACAGATGCTGCCGTTCTTACAATAATCCAAAATATCGCCGAAGAATTACAAATCCGTATGCCGAATGTCCGCATTTTTTCTGGCTCACCAAATGCATTTGTTATTGGCTACCCATCAACCTTGGTGTATTCTAAAACACTGATAAACTGTCTTACAAAAAAAGAATTTGAAACCACGATTCGTCACGAACTTACTCATATAAAAAACCATGATAATTCCCTCAAAACAATGTTGCAGGCAATACGGATTTTGCTTTTTTTCAACCCGTTCGTCCACCTACTTGCAAAAAAGATGATTAAAAAACGGGAGCTTCTTGCCGATTCTTCTTATCTGGTTTCAAAAAAAGAAAAGGTTACATTTATAAATGCTCTGATAAAGGTAGCAGAATACCACAAAAAAAGAAATCATATTGTTCCGTTGGCGACATCAATCGGCTCATTAGCATTGTTCTCTCCAAGATCCTCTCATCCATCCCTATCAGAAAGATTTTTTAGCCTGTTTGAACTGGCCAAGAAAAAAACAGCGTTAACTATTCTTGTCAGTATTATCATTTTAGCGTCAAACGCATCTGCAGTTGTTTTTGCCCAAAATATGTTCAATTCAACACCTCAACATTTGACTGAACTTCAAAATAAAAACATTACCATAGAAAAGACATATTACTCAGAAGATATTTCATATGCGACAGTATATAAAAATTCAAGTACGTATACTGCAATCCTCATCCAAAAAACATTATACAACATCATTTCATTTAGCTCACTCTCGAATCGAAGCGCTCTTAGGCATATAATCACACAACTTCTTGTTGATCATTACAAAACAAGC
>CAYLOF010000439.1:0-1605 GCA_964385215.1 uncultured Thermoplasmatales archaeon | reverse complement strand
TAAATCAAAAGGAGTGACATATTATGGCAAAAAGTAGTAGAAAGAAAATCTTGGAAGATGAAAGAAGAATCCTCTTTGAGTTACAGAAAAACTCTAACGAGAGTATCGGGAGAATAGCTGAAAAATGTAACTTTTCGCGGCAGAAAGCATGGAGAATTGTGAAAAGATTGGAGAAGAATAAAGCGATATGGGGATACCGTGCAGTAATAAACAACAAAGAAACAAATATGAACGACTATATTCTGCTTATTAAATTAAGACGATTACCGATAAACAATTCTTTAGAAAAACAGATAATAGATGGGGAAATCGATGGATTAGCAACAGATATGGGAGTCATTATCGAAAATAACATATGGCTCCATGGCATATATGATGGAGCAGTTTACTTTTCTGCTGAAGACATTAGAAAAGCAAAAAAATTCCACGAGGGTTTTTTAGATCTGTATCAAGATAACATCTCTGAATCCCAACTATTAGAACAGATAGTCACAATGAAAAAAGGCGGATTTACAAATCCTGAAATCAAGGATGCGAAAAGTCTTTTAGACATCTGAAGAAGCCTAAAGACATTTTAGATAAATGCAAAGAAGAGGAAGGAGAACAAAAATATAGGGACAAACAATATGAAGAAGTAATCCTTCCCTCCCTTTGCCTATTTGTACATCCTGCATAGGTTATATTGGTATATAAAATTACCCATGTGCAGGATAATAATATTGCAACGTTTGTTACAATGCATAACTCCAGCAGTCATTGGGATACATGTGCCATAACTCCATATGACAAATTACAGTAATCAAAAATTTTCTGAAGATTTTACTGATTGAAGGTCCAATCTAACAAGATTATATTGTAATTTACGCCCACATCGGGATGCTGCCCCCTAACTTAATAGTATGAAATTAGGTTTTATATCTGTTGATTCTGCATTGGATTTTGATACTTCGAATCGAACTATATTAATTTACAGGGGGCAATATTTGAACACTAGTTTACTAGTGAATTTTTAAAAATCCAAAACGCAGCCATAGGACACGTTTTACCCGTTGGCAATGTTTGCCAAGAAAGGAAAAGAAGGTAGAGGTTTTTAGATCTCTAGTCCCAGCAGCTGCTGTAGAAGTGGGAACAGATGTGGATAGTTCTCAAGAATTCTAATAAACACTGAGTTTTCACTAACAGTTTTGATTTTTGGCATACTAACCTCTAATGGATCAGACCAGTCACTCCATGCTCCATATTCATCTTGAGCTCTTACGCATATGTTAAACGTTCCTTGTTCATTCCACTTATAAGATATGCGAACAGCCTCTCCTGCAGGATAATATTCTGTAATTGTTTTGTTTCCATCTCCCCAGTCAAATAAGTATCTAATTTGATCACCATCAGGTTCAATACTGGAGGTTGTATACATATGTTTAATTTTGATTCTACCAGAATGAGGTCCATCTGGAGTACTAGGTTTTTCAGGTGGATTTGAAATAGGATACAGGCTTAGGGCTGGATCACCATACAATGTAGTACCCATAAGTGTACTATAGCATCGATAGATCCATTCTGGATTGTATTCGTTAAACATAAAATGGTTGGAAAAATAAAGTTTTG
>CAYLOF010000438.1:0-1606 GCA_964385215.1 uncultured Thermoplasmatales archaeon | reverse complement strand
GCCACTTTTTTGCCAGTAGACTCCGCAGATTTCTGTCTTAACGCTTTTTGAAAATCATCTACTTGGTCAGCAGTATATCTTTTCAACCATCTTATGGCCACAGATTCCCCTCTTACACTTAGGGAACAAGCGTCTTCACAGTGTTTCATACATATCCTTCCACAGATGGAAGGAAGTGGGTTATCTTCAAATATCTTTTTTAAGGACCGCTCAGCATCATCTTCATAAATCGCTTTGATATAATCAGAAATTTTCATGTGCGCAGGACAGGCATCTTCGCACAATTTACATTCCAAGCATCTACCTGCTTCTATTTGTGCTTCTTCCCTTGAATAGCCTATAACTTCTTCTATAAATGATAACTTTCTTTCATCTAATGGAACATGAGGCATTTTGACTCTCTCTGGTTCAAAGAGCGAATATTTCAGATCTGAAACAAACCCATCGTTGTTTTGTTTTCTATGACTCAAATTCGCTTTAAATATGGAGTATTCTTCTTCTGGCAAAAAGTGTTCGCTATCCGACTTCTCGTCCTTGGCAAAGGAGGTGAAAGTTTTGGGATCAAAATGAATATGAAGGTAATCCTTTGAGAGTCTAAGGGAGCCAGTGGGACAAACATCTACACACAATCCGCAGTAACAGCATCTGCCATAGTCTATCCTAGGTCTTTCATTTTTCTTACCAGGCTCGGCCTTAATCTCAGGTATTTCCACCATAGTGATAGCTTGACTAGGGCAGATATCGTCACAGTTCCCACATCCTGTACACTTATCCCAGTCGTTGAGGTGGAAGCCTCGAAGGCGTGGGGATGGTTCCTTTTCCTCAAATGGATATCTCAACGTCTTGGGTTTTTTAAAGAGAAATTTGATTGCCTTAAACGGTCCTAGGGCGCTTGGCTTATCATTTGTTTTTTTTTGACTTTTGTTTTCCGAGCCCATTATCTGTCAATCTCCGGGGGAGTTACATACAAGCTTATCATAATGTTTCCTACATCGGCAATATTTTCACCCACCAATATTTTTTCCAGAATTGTCAAACCGTGAGGGTAAGAGGGAGTTCTAAAATGCACTCGATAAGGTTTATCTCCACCGTTGCTAACCATGTAAAGACCTAATTCGCCGCGAGAAGACTCAACCCTCACGTAGGTTTCTCCCTTTGGTATTTTCCATTTGAACGGATTGGGAACCTTATTATATACACTCCCCTCTGGCATTTGCTCAAGGCACTTCATTGCTATGTGAACACTCTGTATCATTTCGTCTCTTATTATCCACACCCTAGAATATGCGTCACCACCTTCTCTGGTCGGAATCTCAAAGTCTATTTTATCATAGGCAGCATAAGGCTCAATCTTTCTGATATCTGATTCTACTCCATTTCCCCTCAAGATTTGGCCGGTACCTCCCAGATTTTTTGCTTCCTCTTGAGATATTTTCCCTATTCCCTTTGCTCTATCATAGAATAATTTGTTATTGAAAAACGTGGCGTCATAATCTGATATTTTGCTCCTAATTTCATGTAATACATTCAGAGCTTTCTCTTTAAATCCATCAGGTAAATCGCGTCTAACGCCGCCAGGCCAGATGTAGATAGGATAAACTCTACC
>CAYLOF010000437.1:0-1607 GCA_964385215.1 uncultured Thermoplasmatales archaeon | reverse complement strand
TAGAATGAAGCTAAAAATCTCTCTTGTTTTACTCGCTTTTCTTTTTATTTTTTCTCCCTTTTCTTTTGTTGTAGATGCCCAGAATTCAAATGTACTGGTCGTGGAAATAACTGGCACTATTGATCAGTCTTCTGTTGAAATTTTAACCGAAAGCATGCAGCAGGCCAAGAACCAAAATTCTCAGGCAATTATTCTTCTGCTTGACACACCTGGGGGAGGACTACAACAAACGTTTGATATAGCAGATATGATACATAGCAGTCAGATTCCAATTATCGGGTATGTTTATCCCAGCGGATCTGCAGCATGGTCTGCTGGTACTTTTATTCTGATTAGTACACACATTGCAGTAATGTCAGACCATACAATAATTGGTTCTTGTCAACCGGTAGAAGTTGGTATTGAGGGGACTAAGGTAATTAATGATTCTAAGATAATTAATGCCCTTGTAGAATGGATTAAAGAACGGGCGAACATGTACGGTAGAAATGAAACTATTGCAGAGAATTTTATTAGAAAAAATCTCAATTTGAATGCTACCTTGGCATGTGAATATGGTGTTGTAGAATTTGTCTCTTCTTCTATCGATCAACTACTAGATGATATTGATGGATCTAAAGTCACTGTATCTTCTGGAAATATAACGTTAAATACAAAAGATGCAGAAAAAATAATGTATTCTCCCTCACCAAAAATTCAAATTATGAAAATGATATCAAACCCGATTCTCACATCTCTTTTACTCATGCTTGGTATTTTTGCGCTGATTTTTGGCATATCATCACCCGGTTTTGGAGCGGAGGTCTTTGGTGTTATTGCTATCCTTCTTTCACTCGTTGGATCAGGTTTTGCAATATCCACGTTGAGCATAATCTTTATAATTATCGGGTGCCTACTGTTCATTATAGAAATATTTGTTACCCCTGGCTTTGGTGTTATAGGCATGGGTGGAATGATATGTTTGGTAATTGGGTCAATATTTCTAGTTCCAAGCTATCCAAATAGGGAATGGTTGATATCAATGGAGTATATGGAAACTGCAATAGTAATCTCGTTAGTAGTGATTGTACTTATTGCAATATTTTTTGTTTTTCTTTTGTATAAGGTATTGCAGATCAGAAATAAAAAGAGAGCAATTGGTGTTTTTATTGGAGAAAAAGCTAGAACAATCGATCGTATAACGCCTGGCGAACCAGGTTACATTCGCTTTAAAGGAGAATATTGGCAGGCTAGATCAGATACTATAATTGAGAAAAATACAAAAGTAGTCATTGTGGATAAGGATGAATCTGTTCTAATTGTGAAACCTAAGGAATAGTTACCAAAGATTAATCAACTTCCATCCTTTTCCATGGCTTGGTTTAATTAATGGAAAATGACATAAAAATTCAGTTCCTAGGTGGTAGCGGTGAAGTCGGCAGTTTAGCGATGGTACTAGAAACAGGTGGTGTACGATTACTTTTTGATTACGGGATGACTCCTAGTAAACCACCTGCATTTCCTCTTCCAGCACCACCTGTTGATCGAGTGTTGCTTACTCATTCTCATCTTGATCATTCTGGGATGATACCCTCTCTTTGTTCGGATGCCGATCAAGAAATTATTTC
>CAYLOF010000436.1:0-1610 GCA_964385215.1 uncultured Thermoplasmatales archaeon | reverse complement strand
TTTGAGTTCCTCAAGAGTGGGCACAAGATCTTTCTTTCTCGTGATGCTTTTATCCCTGTAATTCCGGATGTTGATCATCCCACGTTTTCCAAGTACTGAGGTAAAAAAACCACGTAGTGCACCATCGTAACTGCTGATCGTTTTTGGTGCCAAATTAATATGTTCTAAATGACTCCTGAAATCCAGCAGTAAGTTCCGTATCTCTGTTCTATTATTAGGATCAGCAATCCTTATTTCTTTATCTCTCTGCATAATTAATTCATGAGGGCTCTTCTCACACCAGTTACAAAATATCCATAATGCTCGAAGATACACCTTAATTGATCCTGGTGAAACGTTTTTTAACCATGTTTGTACCTCCACAAATTCTTTGAGTTGCTCTGAAGAAAAAGTTTTATAACTACTTGCTTCTTTATTCTCTCTTGGGGTTGATAGCACTTTTATCGACCTCTCGGCCATCAGGGTGTTGTCGCACTCTGATGGTCATTATTTTCACGATTTAGATTATATCTTATCAAAATTATAAGGACTTTTCTCCTTATAAACCCTGTTGTAGGTTCATTGAAACTACTCCTGTCAAATAGAGAAAAATAAAATTTTCTTCATTTTTTTGTACTTTTTTCTGTCAACCCTCTATTTCCAAAGGGAAAAATAGAATTTATAGGTAAAATTTATTCTTTTTCGTTTTTTATAAGAAAACCAAAAACTATCAAAAGGATAATACCCATTATAAAAAAAGAGATTCCGCATAATACTCCAATTCCACCTGCAAAAGTCAAAAGTGCATTGTAATGTCGAACTGACATGAACCCTCCAATGATGTAAAGAGAAAGAGCTGTAATCAAAGCTAAAAAACCCCATATTAACCTATATTTATGTTTTTTTATTAAATATGAGATTACAAAGATAAAAATGATGTATAAAGCAGCAAATAGTATCAAAAATGGCAGGCTCCATGGTTCAAAAGGCGAGAGCGATTTCCCTCCAAAATCCACATTGTTATTGAAAAACGTATTATCTGAAACTTGGTTATCATATGAATCGATTGAAACATAGATTCCGATACTACTGTTACCAATTGTATTTTTCTTGATGGTAATATGATGACAAATCTCCAGATCTATGCCAACCGTGTTGATTTCTGTAATAACATTCTCAGAAATTAATTCATCAGATGAACTGAGTAGATAAATTCCATATTCGCTATTTTTGATGGCGTTTCCGTTAGCAATATTGTTAAATGATCTAGATAGTTTAATGCCATAGTTGCTGTTTATGATATTGTTCTGGATAATGGTGTTACCGGAACTCTTTTCTTCTAAAGATACGGCAATTTTGCTGTTCGTGATTTTATTCTCTGAAATGATGTTGTTAAACGAATAAGTTAGGGAGATCCCATCATTGGTATTGTTTGCAAGGGTATTGCAAATGATAGTGCTGTTATACCCCTCAACAATAAAGATGCCGCTTTTTTTGTTTTCTGCGACAGTATTCCTAGATATCATGTTGTTTTCAGATGAATGTACAACGATATGATCTTCATCACCCTCGTAAGACGAATATAATAGATAGATGCCGTGATAATTGTTATTTATAATATTATTTTCAGA
>CAYLOF010000435.1:0-1621 GCA_964385215.1 uncultured Thermoplasmatales archaeon | reverse complement strand
GTGGTTACAGCATAACCATGATGTTCAAATATGACTCTCAATGCAGTCAAAATATCTGGTTCATCGTCAACTACCATAATTTTTTTATTCATCTATTTTACACCTCAAATTACATATTGATAAATACCATCGTGTCATTGTCTATCACTAGCGATATATAAAGATACCCCGTTAGAACGTCAATATGTAAAAATCCAAGAAGAATACTCTTGACTAAAAGAGAAGAGTTCATTTGTTATACAATCATCAGTATCTTCCCCAGTACGGATAAAAATATAATAAAACGAATAGAGAACATTAAGTCAAATTTTCATGTCTTTAATCAGTTTAACCATTATTTTCCTGGAATTCTTTTAAGAAATCAGCAAGTGCTTGCACACCTTCCATTGGCATTGCATTGTATATGGATGCTCTCATACCGCCAATAGATCTGTGGCCTTTGAGACCAACTAAATCTCTTTTTAAACCTTCTGCCACACACTTTTCTTCTAATTCTGGTGTAGGAAGATTAAAGGTAACGTTCATCAGAGATCTAGAATCCTTCTTAGCATGTCCTTTGTAAAATCCATCAGAATTGTCAATTATATCATAAAGTAATTTGGCTTTTTTTCTGTTGATTTTCTCAATAGCAGAAACACCACCAAGCCCCTTTAGATGTTCTAAGGCGAGCTTGCACATATAAATCGCCCAGCATGGACCAGTGTTAAATAAAGAATCCTTTTCGACATGTGTTTTCCATTTTTGCATAGTTGGCGTGTTCTCTGGCACTCTATCAAGAAGATCTTCTCGCACTACAACAAGAGTGACTCCTGCTGGCCCCATGTTCTTCTGAGCTCCTGCATACATAACTCCAAATTTCTTTGGGTCAATGATTTTATCCATTATGTGTGAGGATATATCACAGGCAAGGGGCACATCACTTGGAACATCTGGCCATTCATGATACTCAGTCCCATGAATAGTATTATTGCCAGTAATATGAGCAAATGCGATATTATCACTAAACTCTATGTTTTTAGGGATATAGGAAAAGTTTTCATCTTCTGAACTTGCAACCACATTCACATCTCCATAAAACTTGCCTTCTTTGATAGCCTTTTTAGACCAAACACCAGTGTTGACATACTCCATTGATTTCCGGTCTTTTTGAAGATTTAGTGGAACCATATAGAATTGAGAGGATGCCCCCCCTTGCAACCACATTATTTTGTAATCGTCAGGAATACCCATCAATTCTCTTACAAGCATTGATGCATCTTTATGCATCTTGTCATATTCTTTAGATCTATGGGAAATTTCCATCAGAGACATTCCCGTACCTTCAAAATCTAAAAGCTCTTTCTGTGCTCTCTTCAAAACTGAAAGGGGCAAGGTCGCAGGACCTGCATAGAAATTGTAAACACGCTTTGTCATTTTAATCACCTTTTGAAACGGGATATACGCAAGATGAATTTAAAATATTCGGAGTAAAATTTTTCGACATGCATCACCAATATTGGTATATCTTTTGTTTATTCTCATTTTTTGTTTTTCCACAATCATAAATTTCTTTGGGGCTATGAACGTAAAGATACCTGACAAGAGTTGTACAACAATTCCTTAATAAGCAGAGCGACAAAAA
>CAYLOF010000434.1:0-1623 GCA_964385215.1 uncultured Thermoplasmatales archaeon | reverse complement strand
CTCGTTTGCAACTCGATAAATCGTTGGCCTAAAACCTACTCCTTGTACTATACCTTTAAAGATGAGTTTCATCAAATCTTACCATTCTATTCAACAATTAAATTCTTAGAATACTTGTCAGCATCTGCAAGTAAAAATTCATTGCTCATACTAAGGCAGTTAACTGGACAGATATCAGTACATTGAGCGCAGAACACACATCTTGCAAGATAGAATTTTACTTTCTTTTCCTCGGGTTTAAATTCAATAGCACCGGATGGGCAAACCTTAATGCAAAGCTTACATCCAATACATTTATCTTTATCATAGACAATCTTTCCACGAAAACCATCTGGTGTTTCTATTGGTGGAATAATTTCTGCTTTACCGCTGCCAACATCCCTTAAGAACTTAGTGGTGGAAGAGGGTATGTACTTCGCAGGAAATTTGTTAGTAAACGGTTTTTTAAACATCTGTGTAAATACCTGAACGAGCATTGAAAATTTCATGCCATAAATCTCCTTGTTTTTTCGACACTACGACGATGAAGTTCTTCTTTATTCAACTCATATTTTTTACCGCTGTCGACTATTGCAACTCTGTTGGTACATGACATACAAGGATCTGTTGATGCAGCAACTATTGGTATGTCTGCAATCTGCTCACCCTTAAGCATCGGAACCCACGGCATGATATTATTATAAGTTGGAGCGCGAACCTTCCAAGTAAATGGATATTCCTCTCCCTCTACAAGCTTCACATAATGAATGACCTCTCCACGAGGTGCCTCCATTCGACCAATGCCTTCCCCACCTGCTTTCTTAAGCGTTGCCAGTACTTTTGCAACCTTGGGTTCAGAGACAATGTCTCCAACAGGCATTTTATCAATACACTGCTCTATCAAATCAATTGACTGTTTCACTTCAAGAAGACGGACAATGATTCTATCATAGACATCACCATTGACTTCGCCAGTAAGTACATCAGGAGTAATACATTCAATGTCAAGGTCAGCACAGGAAAAGTAGGCTTGATCAACACGAACATCTTTTTTAACACCTGAACCTCGAGCAGTAGGTCCAACTGCACACAATTTTAATGCATCCTCTTTTGTTAAAATACCACACCCTTGAGATCTCATTCTAAAGGTTTTATCATCCAAATAAACCTTGCGAAGCTTTTCAAAATTATCTTTAAGATAATTTAATGTTTCAAAGATTTTAGGATGATGTTCTTTTGTGATGTCTCTACGCACACCACCGATGGTGATGATTCCTTTGGTAATTCGATTTCCTGTTAAATATTCAGTGAGATCAAGTACTTTTTCTCGTATTTGCCAGGTCAAAAACAGCACTGAATCAAAACCGATCTCGTGAGCTGCTACACCAGCCCATAAGATGTGGGAACAAATCCTCTCAAGTTCAGCATGTATAACCCGAAGATATTCTGCACGTTCTGGAACCTCTATATTTGCAATGTTTTCAACTGCAAGAGAAAATGAAGCAGGATGACAATATGAACAAATCCCGCAGATCCTCTCTGCCAAATAAAGTATCTGGATAGGATTTCTTTTTGTAGCTGCCCATTCAACAGTTCTATGAACATGGCCAAGACTCACATCAACATCAACAATTCTTTCTCCGT
>CAYLOF010000433.1:0-1626 GCA_964385215.1 uncultured Thermoplasmatales archaeon | reverse complement strand
ACTTATAATATATGGCGTATATCTTGCACAAAAGAATTGAGAAGTAAGGAGAAGCAGATGTTCTGTGTAGAATGTGGCAAAGAAGAAAAAATATTTCGAGATGGAGTGTGTGTTGACTGTTATTTGAAAACCCATAATTTTTCTAAGGGGCCACAGATTATTGACCTTTCTATTTGCCCACATTGCGGATCGTATAAGTACAAAAGCACATGGACCTCTGATTCATTTGATAATGTATTTAAAAGATGGATCAAACACCTTTTTGATATTAGTCGAGAGTTAAAAAAACCAGAAATTACTACAGAATGTGAGGAAGAAAAAGAACGAATAATATGCAAAGTCATCATTACTGGTTTTTTAGATGGAGTAAAAATCACTGAGGAACACAGCACAATCGTCCGTATGAAAAAAGATGTCTGTGACGTCTGTTCAAAACGCTTTGGAGGCTATCATGAGGCGATTGTTCAGGTAAGGGCGAATAAAAGAAATCTGACTGAAGAAGAACTCATTGACATTAGATCACACGTTGAGGATCTTGTTAGAACTATGCAAGAAAAAGGTCATCGCGGTCTTTTCATAACCGACATGGGAAAGGAACACGGTGGCATTGATTTTTATCTCAGTGATAAAGGAGTGGCACTAACCATTACAAAAAAGATCCAGGAAAGTTATGGTGGAGAAATTAAAAAATCATCAAAAAACATTGGCATGAAGGACAGTAAGCAGGTGTACAGAATGACATATCTTTTAAGGTTACCTTCCTTTAGAAAAGGAGATTTTATTTCCCATAAAGATTCCTTTTTCTATATTTCCTCAATTTCAAGAAACAAAGTTCATGTTTTGGAATTACATGGGTGGACAGAAAAATTTTTTGATGTAAAGGAAATTGAAAATACCAACATACTTGGTAGGGCCGAACTAATTAAGGAGATGATACTAGTTAGTCAAACGAAAGAAGAGATTCAGGTTATGGATCCAAAGACATATAAGACATTTGAAATGAGAAAACCAAAAAATATTTCATTTGATTCTAAGAAAGTCAGAGTGGCAAAGATTGAAGAAGAGATTTTTTTATTACCTGAAAATAACGCAAATAATAAATAGTAAAAAATGTCTTTACCAAATAAATATTAAGAGATATTTAGGTAGTGAGGTGAATAAATATGGCAAAAGCAAAAACAACTATGAATTTAGAAGAAAATGTGGCTAGCGCTCTTTGTTATGTGCTTATGTGGCTTACGGGGATAATATTTTATTTTATGGAGAAAGAAAACAAAACGGTAAGATTTCATGCCATGCAGTCGATCCTAACTTTCCTGCCACTGACGATCATTGGTTTTATTTTTGGCTGGATCGGAGCACCTAGTGTAGGTTGGGGATCTGGATATTATAATGTTTCGTATAATCCAGGCATTCCAGCACTCATATGGTTGTCCTGGGCGATTTATGCGGTAATGTTCATTCTTTGGCTTGTCCTTATCATAAAAGCCTATCAGGGAGAAAAATTCAAACTTCCTGTTGTTGGAGATATTGCTGAGAAGCACGCATAAACTCAGCAATCTCTTTTTTTCTTTTATGGGGATTAAAGATTTCGAGTTCTAGTATTTAAAGCAAACAGAGTTTTTT
>CAYLOF010000432.1:0-1627 GCA_964385215.1 uncultured Thermoplasmatales archaeon | reverse complement strand
GCAAAAACCCTGAAACAACGAGGTGACACAAATGATCGTATGGAGAGGAGAAGTATATATAGATAAGGCACACATAGACGTGCTAAAAGATGAGGCAGAGTATGTAAAGAGAAGATATCGTGCAGTAGCTAGAACGTTGGCTAATAAGCCGTTTAAGATAAGCAGGAAAGAATCTGCTAAGATGATCGGAAGAAGTCTTCGTCAGCTGTATCGGATATTGAGACGTTTTTTAAATGAGGGTATATCAGGTTTAAGATTCAAATCCAAACGACCGAAGACTTCGCCAAATAAGACACCAGAACATGTAGAAAAAAAGATAGTATCTGTAAGGAGATCAAGTGGTTTTGGATCAAGACACATTGCAGATCTTGTTAACGAAAGTAACAGACGAGAAGGTAAATCTAAACGAATTTATCCCTCCCTTGCTTACAATGTTTTGGTTCGAAATGGTGAGATAGAAAGAGAGCAGCATCTTCAGAAGAAATGGAAGTTTTTTGAATGGGGGCATCCAAATCATTTGATTCAGGCAGATCTCACTAAATTTAACGGAGTTCCTATCCTTACAATGGAAGATGATTATTCCCGTAAGGGATGGTCACTTGCTCTTCCAAATATGAAGGATAAGACGGTTATCAAAGGCATGAAACACTTGATCAAAGAAAAATTTGGCAATCTGCTCACAGACAATGGTAGTCAATTCAGCAGGAGAAATTCAGAGATTAGAAAGTACTGCGAAGAGTTTGTACTGGAGAAACATATCTGGACCAGTGTTCATCACCCTCAAACAATGGGTAAGTTAAGTGCTTATCAAAAAGGATTGAAACGTTTTCTAACACATATCTTAGAAAACTCAAGGGATAAAAACAAGATCAATCAATGGGTGAAAGTGTATGATCATTGGTATAACAATGGCAAGTACCACACTGGCATACAGACTTATCCTGAGGAACGATATGCCGGTAATCGGGATAAAAGTTGGTATGACAGGTTAGTAAAAGCACTTAAATTGGAAGACGTGTTAACAATCTAGAGAGAGGTGACATATCTCTCTGGTTTTAACAAATGTTTGTTGGGTCAATCATCGATACAATAAAATCAGATGAAAATGCAGAAGACCTATTTGAACCAATACTTCCAGAATTAACAGAATGGGAACACAAATTAGAGATTTCAGGGATTATATCATTAGCAATTGTGCTTACAGCGACTATACCAATAAATCCACTGATAAAAATACTTGCAGGTTTGACAGAGTTTGGAGAGGGTGCTATCGCTTGGATGTTTGCATAATCAAAAGCAATAACCCCCCTTTGCAGTGTATTCAATCTTATTTCAGTGATTTCCTCCTTACTAAAACGTGATTGATTTACTACAGGGTGCCATCCCATCCCTCGTATATCAATTTTTCCTTTATTTTTCGTACGATTGCCGACATTATGAAAATTTATCAATTAAAAACCACCCCCAACAAAAAACCAAGCGTTTTTGGCGAACGAAATGATTTCAATATCGAGGGTGGCATCTCTTAATGTATTTAGGGATTTAAAACCGTTTGCAAACACCGATGTGATAAAAATTTTGAAATAAGTAATTGGGCGGGGTTCCCCGTTAGGTGTATCAAAATGTT
>CAYLOF010000431.1:0-1628 GCA_964385215.1 uncultured Thermoplasmatales archaeon | reverse complement strand
CTCCGCCAATTTAGCCATCTCTTTTGATGGTTCTATTCCATATTCAATGCCCAATTTTGAAGCGAACAATCCGCTTCCAACTCCCACACTGACAGAATTCTTAGGATTTGGTAAAAAATATTTTTCTGCTAGTAGTTCAGATTCAAAAACGACTTTATTCTTGTCAAACCAGCTATCAAAATCTTCAGCTGCTTCCTCAAAAGCTGAAATCTCTAACGGTTTGATATTGTGATATAACGGCCCATGCCCCGTGCCTATGTTGCTCGGTGCATTTCTTATTGCTCTTGTAACGTACTCTTTTGCGACCTTGACTGCATTGTACATATCTAGTCCTTTAGACAATCCAGCAACTATTGCTGCAGAAAAAGTGCAGCCTGTTCCATGAGTGTTCTTTGTATCAACTCTTTTTGACTCATAGTAGGTATACTCTTTCCCATCGAAGAGGATATCAATTGCTTTTTCTCCTGGGATGTGGCCGCCCTTCAAAAGGACGGATGTTACACCCATTTTGTGGATGATTCTTGCAGATTCTTTAGCATCCTCAATATCTCCTATTTTTTCCCCACTGATTATCTCTGCTTCAAAAACATTAGGGGTTATGAGAGATGCAGTAGGTAATAGCTTTTCTATAAGCACTTTTTCTACGTTCTCCTTTAAAAGACGAGCACCGCTTTTCGCAATCATAACAGGGTCAATTACCAATTTTTCTATTTTGTGTTTTTTAACCCTGCTAGCAATTGTTTCTATTATCGCTTTATTTGAGACCATTCCAATTTTTGCTGCATCTGTTCCGATATCTTCCATTATCATGTCTATCTGATCGGCAACGATGCTTGAAGGCACATCATGGATGGAATGTACTCCCAATGTGTTCTGTGATGTTACAGAGGTTATTACAGATGTCCCAAAAACATTGAAAGCTTGAAAGGTTTTCAAATCTGCCTGTATTCCTGCTCCTCCGCCTGAGTCGGAGCCAGCAATAGTCAAAGCCTTACCTTCGTAAACCATTTTTTTCCTCCTCGCTCTGGTTGTGTAAACCAATTCTGCTAATTGTATTTCCCATCATTTTTTTACCTCACGTATCTTGTTACGGTTTTATCTATTGACCAGTTATTTGAAATATGCATCCATTCTATCAAACGCTTTATTTATCATTTTTTCAGATACACAAAACGACAGTCTTAAATGACCTTCTCCAGTTGGCCCAAATGCAATTCCAGGTGTCGTTGAAACTTTTGCTTCCTTTAAGAGTTTTTTGCAAAATGCCGTCGAATCTTTACCTTCTCCTGGTAATATTTTTGGGAACATAAGATAGGAACCTCTTGGTTTTTGATATTCAAAAACTGAGTCAAGAGCATCAAGTCTTTTGCACATTAAATCACGGGTAGAGAGATAGTGATCCTTGAATTTTACAATACAATCTTGGGAACCTTGTAATGCTGCAAGTGCTGCATATTGGGAAACTACGGGAGCACAAATGGCGAAAGGAATATGTGCTTTGGTGATCTGTGGAATCAGTGTTTCATCTGCATGTAAATAGCCGATTCTCCAACCTGTCATCGCGTAGCTTTTTGTAAAAGTAAAACAGCTAACTGCGTTCTTCTTCATTTCTGGAATTGAAGCTATGC
>CAYLOF010000430.1:0-1634 GCA_964385215.1 uncultured Thermoplasmatales archaeon | reverse complement strand
AATTGTCGTCTCCAGAAATGATCTTTCTCAATGAATGTCTGATAATCTCTGTAGGATTCCATTCGTAAAAACATGAGGATAAATGAGAGAAACATTCCTGTTGGCGAGAGTGGTGGTCTCCCTGGTTTTCCAGGTGTATATTTATAGCAGGTGGTCAAAATGTCTTCTGCTTCTGAAAGATTTAAATTTGAGATAATTGTTCTCAAGCTTGCCCTCCTATCTCGTTTCATTTTTGCATCCCAAGCAAAATGAATCGTGGGAGGGCAAATTAATTTTTCAACAGCCTAAAATCCATAATCACATGAACCTGAGTTTATAAGAAGTTCAAGTTTACTCCTTTAAAGTTGTAGGGTCTAACAAAATTTAAACCATTTAGGCACAAAACGATCCAGTTGAAGAGCACTGAAAATACGAGCCTGTTTAGCAGTGATCTCTTCAACTACAATACATGCCTTCTTTTCCTCCTCCTTTACAATCGCCAATCGAATTCCTTCCAACATCTCTGCAAACCGTGGTAAAGATAACCGTTCAAAGGAAAGTTCTAACAGTAGATAGCGATAAAGAAGCAGTCCCATCTAGATAAACAGATGATCACAGTCCATTTAAGGGTTTTGTTATTGTTCAACCAATAGAATAAAAATTAAAAAAATTGTTTACCCCCTACATTTTTTTACCTGATTTACCCCTGTTAAATCTAATGGGTCATAGCATTTTTTATAAAGTCAAGTTGAATAGATTAACCCACCATTACTGCAGTGCTTCCCATACAAGATCTAAGACATTTTTCACTTCTAGCCCTGCATCTTCAGCTGCTCTTTTAAGATTATATTCGCAAGTTGGACAGAGTGTTACCAACATCTCTGCTCCAGAATCTATGGCTTGCTTGATACGTTTTTTAGCAAGTTTCTTTGCAAGCGGATCATCGGTGGCAAGTAATCCGCCGCCACCGCCACAACATTCTGCTTGTTTACCATAGGTCGGCATCTCTACCAATTCTACACCTATCTGCTTTAAAACATCTCTAGGTTCATCTACCATGTTCATACCTCTTGCCAGGTTACATGGGTCATGATAGGTTACCTTTATTCCAAGCTGTTTGGGATTATAATCAGGTAATCGTTCTACAATGTCTTTAATCACGTATGTTGGATTGTAATCATCATAATTGGCGTTGATGAAAAAGGCACAGGTTGTACACAGGGCTACGAAATCCTTATGTGGGAATTGTTTGCGGAACTTTTTCTTTTGCTCCTCAAACTCATCCTTATGCCCTAGAACTCCAAAAGGCATGCCGCAGCACGTCTCATCTACCACCTTTGGGTTCATCCCTATCTTTTCCAGAATTTCAAGATACCTCTCTGCATCATCCTTTCTTTCAAGGAATCTACATCCAAGAAGTACAGGAGTTTCCCCCTCACGGATAGGTGCTTCAAGCTCTTTTCCAAAGATGTTTCCGCTTTTTCTAATATTTCCTGCAAGTTGTTCATGGCCCTCGGAAACAAATCCTTCATTTGTAATATCTGCCCGAGCAGCTGTTAAAATACCTGGGATGTCAACATTCGCTGAACATCTTTCTACGCAATCTCTGCAAAAAGAGCATTGAAAAATTTTATCTGCTATCTTTTGAGAAGGTT
>CAYLOF010000429.1:0-1636 GCA_964385215.1 uncultured Thermoplasmatales archaeon | reverse complement strand
TGCTTCTCCCCCTGAAAGAGTTCCAGAGCTTCTTGAAAGTGTTAGATAGCTTAGGCCTACCTTATCAGAAAATCGAGACGCGATTTGATTTCCTTTAAAATTTGCCAAGCAATTTCTTCTTGTTTTTTGGAAAGTATCAAAGTTTTGAAAAAAACAATACATTGCTTTATTGACATATCAGTAACGTCAACAATTGATTTATCTGCTATTTTTACGGAAAGAATCTTTGACTTCAGTCTTTTCCCACCGCATACAGGACATGGAGAAATCCGCATGAATTTTTCCATCTCTCTTCGTCTGTAATCTGACTCAGTTTGCCTATAGAGTCTTTCGGATTGTGGTATTAATCCTTCCCATTTTCCTTTCCCTGACCAATGAGACTCCCCTCGCTTCATAACTAGGTTATACCTTATCTTTTCTGATGACCCATACATCAATGCATCGTATTGAGTTTCATCTAGATCTTGAATTGGGGTGAAAATGTCAAATCCAAAATGTCTAGCTACCGCTCCGAGATATTTTATTCTCCATCCATCTCGCACATTTTTGTAAAGTCTGATTGCACCATCTACAATCGATTTACTTTCATCTGGAATTATAAGATCTGGGTCAAATTCCATCTTTATCCCAAGGCCGTGGCACTCTTCACATGCACCGAAAGGACTGTTAAAAGAAAACATCCTAGGCTGGAGTTCTTCAAATACCATACCACATTCAGGACACGTCATTTTAGAAGAATAAATACGTTCATTTCCTTTTTTATCAAGGATAATTAAAAGTCCGTCTGATTTTTTTAGTGCCCCCTCACATGCCTCAGCAAGTCTTGATTTATCACTTGGATTTAACCTGTCAACAACAATTTCTATATCGTGTTTTTTATAACGATCTAGTTTGATTTTTTCATCTGTTCTATAGATTGCCCTATCTACTCTTACTCTAGCATATCCCTCTTTGTCCATATCCTTAAAAAGTTGTTCATATGTGCCCTTTTTTTGTCGTACAACCGGTGAAAGAATTGTTATCATCTCATGAAAATCTTTTGCAATTCTTTTTGCAATTTTTTGTGGGGATTGTGATTCTATTTTTAGGTTGTGTTCTGGACAATATGGAGTTCCTACTCGTGCAAAAAATAGTCTAAGATAATCATAGATTTCAGTTATTGTCCCAACTGTACTTCTTGGATTTTTACTTGTTGTCTTTTGTTCAATTGATATTGCGGGGGAGAGCCCTTCGATACTGTCAACATTTGGCTTGCTCATCAACCCCAAAAACTGCCTTGCATATGTAGAAAGTGACTCAACATATCTTCTTTGTCCTTCCGCATAAATTGTGTCAAATGCTAGAGTTGATTTTCCAGAACCAGATAGCCCCGTAATTACAATGAATTTGTCTCTTGGAATCTCGACATCTATGTTCTTTAAGTTGTGTTCCCTTGCTCCTCTGATTTTAATATTTTTCAACTACTTCCCCCTTGAAAGCACAGAATAATAGAAGTTTTTTGTTTAATAATCTATTTCTTCAAATATTTTTCTTACGTTTATTAGCAGCTGCTCAAGTCTTTCTACATTACAGTCCTTCATATTCAAATTCTTTTTGGGCATAAAAAGAAGAATAAAAAGAGTTAGACGTATGCAGA
>CAYLOF010000428.1:0-1639 GCA_964385215.1 uncultured Thermoplasmatales archaeon | reverse complement strand
ACAAGGAAACTTGCCACCAGCATTATCAGACCGAAGACCACGGATGCAATCATGGTCAGGATGTCCTGCCTTTGCATGAGAAGCAAGGCCAAAACAACGAATCCGGAGAGCATAACAATGCCAAGGACAATTTTGGCAGCACCTTTCACGAGTCCGCCTATCAGTATTCCTAAAACCAGAGCACCAAGAGCATAAAGCATCCAGTTGTTTCCATTTCCTAAATTTGATGACATCTCAGGCAGAATGCTTGTTATGTTCCAGACTAAAGGATTTGCCATGTCTACCACAGAAAGAGTTCTGCAAAAAAGGGCATTAAGGAAAACAGAGAGTGGATTGCAAAAAGATACACTTATCTCTTCGCTCTTTCAATCTTGCTTTTTATTTTTTTCATGTGAATGCATTTAAGATTAGAGTAACTATATCCCCCATTTACTCCAGAACCGAATAAGTTAACCCCGCCGTTTACACTACTTATTATCGGAAAACAAATCGCTTCAGTTTTATCTTCGCATTTATTTACAATAAATCCGTTTTCCGTTTTTATTACACAACTGTTTGTTTTTTCTAATATCATACTTATCGTGTTGTTTCTGTTATCTAGCCCTTTTAAAGCCCATGCACGACAATGAACGTGAATAACGTCAGAAAGCGTATCAGAATACTTTGCACTCCACTCTCTCCCAAAAGCCGTATTATATTCTCCCCAAGTCTTATCTATGGCAATATTTCATGAATGCCCGGTGTGTGGGGAACAAGCAATTGTAAAACCGGAGCTGGGAAACAAGGAACAAAGAGTTTTTCAATGCGGGAACGGTCACACATTCAAAAAAGATGTAAACGAAAAACCGGAAGCGGACGACAAAGAGGTTATGGAACACATGCCGGAATGGGCAAGGAAAATAGACGAACTTTCAAAAAACGTGATATACCGGGGTTAAAAAGATTAAGTATTAATATTTCCGTGATTTTAACTATTATATGGTAATAAAAATGGGATATGTATAAGAGATGATGACCGCTCCGTGAACCTTGCAGCATATGGAAGAACTGCCATTTTTAGTGTGAGATGGTAGCATGGACAATCATTACACAGATTCCATTTTCAAGCACAGGGAAGTTTTGTCTCCCAATTATTTACCTGACAATCTGCCGAACAGGATGGAAGAGATAAAGGGGATAAGCCGGATTATTCATGATGCACTGGAGGACAATGTAACTCATATCCTTCTCAGCGGTCAGCCAGGTACAGGAAAGACGGCTGCAATAAAGCTAATTTTCAAAAACTTGAAAGTAGACACGGACGCCCTGCTCTGCTATGTAAACTGCTTCAACAAAAGCACAAGAATGGGTGTTATATACTCAATGGTGCTGGACTTCTTCAAAGAGAAAAGGCCCACAAGAAAGATGCCATCAAGAAGGGGCATTGCCTATGATGAATTATTGGATTCCTTCAAAAAGGAACTGGAGAAGACAAACACAAAA
Organism: uncultured Thermoplasmatales archaeon; assembly: GCA_964385215.1. GTDB lineage: Archaea > Thermoplasmatota > E2 > DHVEG-1 > DHVEG-1 > DAOWHD01. Next base: position 157 of record CAYLOF010000428.1, on the reverse strand, counting down.
GTCGTGGTCTGCCTGGATGAGGTTGACCAGTTGGAGGAAACAGAGCTGATATACGACCTTATAAGGACAAGGTGGGACACAGGACGAATACAGGTAATAGGAATATCAAACAACCCGTTCATCTTCAAGGACCTTGACCCGAGAACAAAGAGCAGGC
>CAYLOF010000427.1:0-1652 GCA_964385215.1 uncultured Thermoplasmatales archaeon | reverse complement strand
AGTTCTTAACGTTTTTTACAATATGATTTTCATTTAAGCCATATTTTTCAAGAAGATCTTTAGGATCCCCGCTCTCGCAGAATACATCTTTTATTCCCATCCTTTTAAATTTAACTGATAGATTGTTTTCTGCAATTGTTTCTGCCACGGCACTTCCGAGTCCACCAATAATTGAGTGCTCCTCTGCCGTAATTATTGCACCTGTTTCTTTTGCACATTTAATTACTAGTTTTTTGTCTAATGGCTTTATGGTATGCATATCAATCACGCGAGCATGTATCCCTTGTTTTGCAAGTCTTTTTTGCGCATCCATTACAGGATCAACCATGGTCCCACAAGCAATAAGTGTAATGTCTGAACCATCTTCAACAATCATCCCCCTGCCCAACTCAATACTGTTTACATATTCTTTTTCATATATGATCGGTGCATTTGCCCGTCCGACTCTTGCATACATGGGCCCCTCAGTTTCAGCCATAAGCTCCACAATTTTCCCTGTTTGGGTGGCATCACTTGGTGCAAGAACAGTCATATTTGGTAACACCCTCATAAGAGCAATATCCTCTATCATCTGGTGGCTGGCCCCATCCTTTCCCACACTTATGCCACCATGCGTAGCAAATATTTTCACATTTGCCCTAGAATAGGCAACATCCATACGTATTTGATCATATACCCTGCCAGTCGCAAACACAGCAAATGTACTTGCAAAGGCTATTTTGCCACAAGATGCAAATCCTGCAGCAGCAGATATCATATTTGCTTCTGCAATACCCATCTCAAAAAATCTCTTAGGATACTTTTTTGCAAACATTATAGTTTTTGTAGATTTTGAAAGATCTGCATCCAATACCACGAGATTAGAATGCTTTTTGCCAAGTTCTATAAGTTTTTCCCCATAGGCATTTCTAGGATTCATCATTACTTTTTTACTCAATTCGATGCCTCCAGTTTTTTCTGTAATGCGTCAAGCTCCCCCATTGCCAAATTATATTCCATCTCATTTGGTGGCACACCATGAAAATCAACATTATTTTCCATAAAGGAAACCCCTTTACCTTTTACAGTGTTAAGTATGATAAGAGAAGGAGTCTTTTTGTGGTTATCCGCCTCATGTAATGCCTCAAGTATCTGCTCCATATCATGGCCATCTATTTCTATAACATGCCACCCAAAGGACTCCCATCGATCCCTAACAGATTCTAAACGCATCACCTCTTCTGTGTTGCCATCTATCTGCAAAAAATTTCTGTCAATAAATGCAGTCAAATTATCCAGTTTGTAATTAGATGCAGATGATGCTGCCTCCCAAATTTGCCCTTCATCTGTTTCGCCGTCACCCAACATAACATAAACATTGTACTTTTTTTCATCCAACTTGCCTGCCAGAGCAACACCATTTGCAAAAGAAAGGCCATGCCCAAGAGAGCCTGTGGACGCCTCGATTCCTGGAGTATATAAACGAGCAGGATGGCCCTGCAACATACAGTTGATCTCCCTCAGATTTTTTAACTCGTTGACAGAAAAGTATCCCGATTCTGCCAGAACACTGTAAAGAGCAGGTGCAGCATGTCCTTTACTTAGAATAAAACGATCCCTATTTGGATCACTCGGCTTTTTAGGATTATGGGTCATATGGGCAAAATACAACG
>CAYLOF010000426.1:0-1671 GCA_964385215.1 uncultured Thermoplasmatales archaeon | reverse complement strand
TCACAAATATAGGCTTGATTCAGAAAATATGCATTTGCTGAGGAATATTTGATTATTCCAAGTGGATAAGATTTTGTAACAGTTGAAGAATTTATTGCCACCATGCACTCGTCCGATAAAATATCAAGAGAGCCATATGCTCGAGACGACGCGAGAAACGGCAGTTCTTTGTTACCTAACGTTATTGATGTCGATATTGGAGTGTCCGGTTCTTTGATTGCTGATTGAATATCTATTGCAAATTTTAACTGGGAAAACTGATCTGCCACTACTTCCATGTGATCTGCCTCTGTTTGCTCCATCCATTCAGGTACGTAAACTGTCTGTATCATCGAAATGATGGTAACAATCAATCCTATGATCAAAAATGTTGCAACGATGCCAACAACAGCGTCATCTGAATTTTTCATCTTTTTCATTTGAATCATCTAATACCCTCCATTTGTTTGAGTATACTAACACTTATCATTAGCTATTCCTCCGTACTCTGAAATGTTTCCATCAGTATTACAGAATCGCTTTCTACGTCAACAACCGTAATTCCCACTTTTTTTCCTGCCATACTGCTATTCTGGTAAACGAACCATTCTCCTATGTCCCATCTATTATCTTCTTTAGATTCATTATTTAGACAAGCTTCAACAGTTATGATTTCTGACATATTGTTACCAATAGTCAATGAAACTTTTGTCCCTAAATCCAGTGCCTTTCCACCACGATGTTCTATTAGTAAATAATCCTCTTCCACCATCCCAACCAAATTTGTAGATGGTGAAGAAGGTGAAAATGGATAAGACAACACAATGCCACATATCACCGAGAAAAGCGATACGGTTATACCCAATAGCAAGATAGTTCCAATGATTTCCGAAACCGCTTCATCTGCCCTATTATGTTTCATAGTTTTTTTTCCCTCCATTTAGAATAAAAATTTAAAAACGAAAAATGAAATTATTCCAAGAATGCAACTGTATCTAACCCCTGAAGAAAGCCTACCATCCATCATAAATCCTGCTAGAATTCCAGCGCCAATACTTTGAACAAACACAAAAGAGTACAAGGAATATCTCAATTGCAGTGGATCAACCAGATTCATAGATAAAATGCCTCCAAACTGACTCATTTGATCTGCTTGAAGGTTGATAAAAGACATGAAAACGGTTCTATTGAGAATTACTATAATCGCTAAAAATACAAAAAAGCACAGTAAAATAACTATTGCATAAATAGACATGTCCCTTTTTCTCTGGTCTTCTAGCTGATTGACCTGATTGACTTCACCTGCCGCTGCCTTAAAAATTTTCGGCATGCTACCTCCCATCATTACTCCCTTGTTTATAGTGATAACTATTCGTTGAATGATGGCGGATTTCATTTTAACTGCAAAATCAGTAAACACATCTTTTATTGGGACATTCCACGATAGTTGCATTTTCATATTTTTAATTTCGGGTTTTAGTTCCCCATAATGACCTTTTTCCGCAGTTTTAATCGCCTCAAAAATTGTCATGCCCGTAGAGAGAGCATCCCCAATTTCAACAAGGAACTCAGGCAACCTTTCTTGTATTTGCTTCCTCCTTTTTGTTTCTAGATATCTATAGAAGCCGACTGGACCAATTACAACAAGCACCCCTAGAAAAATACTATCAAAATAGAAATACATATCGGGAT
>CAYLOF010000425.1:0-1672 GCA_964385215.1 uncultured Thermoplasmatales archaeon | reverse complement strand
ACGGACGCGGCGGGATTCGAACCCGCGATCACTGGCTTAGAAGGCCAGTGCCATATCCAGACTAGGCCACGCGCCCATTTTCCAATTAGATATGTGGAAAAGGTATTTGATAAAAATTGATAAAAGTATGGATTTACAGAATTACTCGTATGGTGCTGCATCCTCTATAAGATCTACATGTGAAACAATCATCCGTCTGCAGCAGTATCTGTCTACTCCAAGATCATCTAGGATGTCTTTCGGTGTCTTTTTTGGCTTTCCTCCAGATTCCACGATTCTTTTGTATTCTTCATATTGTTTTTTGTATTCCTCGTAAACCTGGCTGATGACCTTTCCGCATGTAAAACATCTTACAGGAATTATCATAATATCACCTATATGATTTCTGCCTTTTCTTTCTTGCGCCTCTGCCAAGAGGTTTCTTTTGTTCTTTTCTTCTTGAATCACTGACTAGTAAACTTCTATCTTGATCTAAAAAGGCCAGTTTCAAATTGGGATCAGCGGTATATTCAACAAGTCCCTTGGCTATAGCAGTACGAACTGCATTTGCCTGGCTCATAAAACCACCACCTTTCACATCAACATTGATATTAACCTTGCCAATGTGATCTTCAGCTAATTTAATCGGCTCGAGTATTTTCCAACGAGCGATTTCGGGTTCATATATCTCAACAGGTTTTTTGTTGATTCTTATCAGTCCCTTACCTTTTTGAATTGTTGCTCGTGCAACCGCGGTTTTTCTTTTTCCGGATGTATTTACGATTTTTTTTGCCATTAAATATTCGCCCCTAATGATCTTGATAGCTCTTCGATTGTTATAAAATCAACGGGTCGTTTCTCTGCCTCTTTGACCTTCTCAAACTTTTTTCCTTCAAACTCTTTCGGAATTCCAATGTAGCATTTCAGACGCTTAAAGGCTATTCTGCCATGAGGTTTTTGGTATGGAATCATGCCCCTTACGCTGCGTTTTACTATTCGATCTGGCTTTCTTGGGAAAAAAGGTCCCTTACGATATGTACCAACCTCTCTTTTCTGTTTATAATGTTTTTTTATTGAAGGTTTTTTACCAGATATGATTGCTTTTTCTGAGTTGACTATTGCGATATTCTCTCCATTTAGTAGGTTCTTTGCAGCATTTGTACATAATCTTCCTAGTGTTGCCCCTTCCGCGTCAATTATTATTGTCATGTTTATCCCAATATCCTAATGTTTTCTCCTTTTGGATTATTTTTCATTAAATCTTCAATAGAAATGTATTTACCGCCTGCCTTCTTTATCTTCTCCTGCGATTTCTCAGAAAAAGACCAAGCAGCAATGGTAACTTTTTTTGTAAGATTTCCAGTGGATAGCACCTTACCTGGTATAAGTGCTGTTTCCTTTTCTTGGGTGTATCTGCTGATTCTGTCCAAGTTAACCTCTGGCCAGTTTCTAGATGATTTCTCCAGTCTCAATGCTATATCTTTCCAGATGTGTATCTCTTTTTCATTTGATTGTTTTTTTAATTCATGAATTAGTTTTAATAGTATTGGATTTGTCTTCTTAATTTTCTTAGCCATAGGGTATTTCTCCAGGTATAGGGATTCTAGTGAAAGGAAGTGCTATTTATAAGATTTGCGGGTGTGATATCCTGAATTAAGTTTCTCCTGGTTTTTCAAATTCATAATTTCAACAC
>CAYLOF010000424.1:0-1674 GCA_964385215.1 uncultured Thermoplasmatales archaeon | reverse complement strand
TGCTACAGATGATGGATCCAAAGGATACAATGGTTTTGCATCTGATCTTGCTGAAAAACTTTTACACAAAGAAAAATTTACGTCTGTCTTGACATGTGGCCCAGAAATCATGATGAAAAAATTGTTTGATATTTGTGACACTACCCACTTTCAAGCCTCTTTGGAGAGATATATGAAATGCGGCATAGGGCTGTGCAGCCAATGCTGTGTCGGCAATGGTTTGCGAGTATGTGTTGAAGGTCCTGTATTTGACGAAAATGCATTAAAAAACATTGAGGAATTTGGTACATATAAAAGAGATGCTGCAGGGAGAAAAATTCGGTTTTAGATAATTCTTTAATCAGTAATGAAGGGAGATAACATGGGCACATATGGCGATGAGATAAATATAAAAACTAACGGAGAAGCAGATATTGTTGATATCACCTCAAATGTTCAGAAAGTTATTGCAATATCAAAAATAAAAAATGGTATTGTCTGTGTTTTCGTGCCAGGATCCACAGGAACTATTACAACAATAGAATATGAACCTGGTCTGATGAAAGATCTTCCAAGAGCCTTAGAAAAAATAGCTCCCAGAAATATTCATTATGACCATCACGAAACATGGCATGATGATAATGGACGTTCACATGTAAAGGCCAGTCTTATGGGACCTAGTGCAACTTTTCCTATTAAAAATGGTAAATTAATCCATGGTACTTGGCAACAAATTGTTTTTGTGGAACTAGATACGAGACCTAGAGACAGAAGCATCATTGTACAAATTGTTGGAGAATGATTCAAAAATAGTTATGCTGCAAAATCGAACGGCAAGGATGTACTAATATTATCTTTCAGGAATCCTTTTGATTATGCGATCCATAACCTTATCAATCCAGATCTTGTAATTTCCTGACTCAAGTTGAAGTATAGACATACATACACGATCAGACGGTTTTATGACCATTCCCATTGTATTCACTCCACAATATAGTCAATAACGTGATAGGTCAATATCATGCATTACTGGTTTTTCTTCTTGCCTTTAAAGCAAGTGCTCTAACTCGATTTCCAACAACAAATGATTTGGTAATGAATTCTATTTCCTCTGCCTCTTTGGGGTTTGATATTTGTCCTACAATCATCATTTTCCATCATTCCTCAATACCTACGTTTGTAGGTTTGCTTATTAAGGAATTGTTGTACAACCATTACCAACCATCTTTGGCATATGTTATCGAAAGTTGTTTGAATAATCAAATTTGGCATCAAGTTCAAAAAAATAGATATAGCCCAAATAGATTTTTACTGACAGTACTATGCTTAAAGTATCAATACTTGATGGATATGTAGATGAACCAACGTGCCTTGGCGTGCCACCCTACATTAGTCCATATCCTAGATATGTTGCTGGAGCCATCTGGAACTTTGATAAATCCGCACGGATTTTTTATTTAACTATTGATCAATTAAGAAATGATATAACCCTGCTTTCAGTGCTATCAAAATCTGACATGGTTATTGTCATTGCCGGAATGTCTGTACCTGGAAGATACCTCTCTGGTTTTCCAGTCAGCCCTGGCGAACTTGTATCACTTCTAAGCAACATTCCTCAACCGTTAAAAATACTCTGTGGCCCAGCTGCTCGTTATGGTTTTGGCATTTCTGGTGGCAAAAAAGTAAGAGAAACAC
>CAYLOF010000423.1:0-1675 GCA_964385215.1 uncultured Thermoplasmatales archaeon | reverse complement strand
TGGATAATAAATTATTAGCAGAATCAAAACCTTGCATTCGCCGTGTATCAAAGGTATCTAGTGGAATCTCATATGGTGTTATAGTCAAACGGCGTGTAGGTAAATTATAAGTCAAGAATGAATCATTACACATTTTGGATAATGCCATACAACGTCTATGTTATTAAGCTTGATAAAGAAGTAATGAAATCCAAAAAATTCAGAGAACGTAATCCACATATGAATCCAAAACGTGCTTGCTACTATGTTGGTCAAACATCCCATGACCTAAAAACCAGATTCAAACAACATAAGACTGGCTATAAGTCTAACAGTTTTGTAAAGAGATATGGTAAGGGGTTGGCATGGAGGAAATTCAAGAAATATAATCCGATTGAAACTCGTGAAGAAGCAGAGTACATTGAACAGCAATTGACTGAGAAACTGAGAAAGAAGGGGCATGGAGTGTGGTCGAATTGAGTATGAGGAAAGTTTCCATATCTTTCAGATTTTAATTACATCCTTTTGAATGAAATAGGATCCATCAGAGTCATAAAAAAAGATTTTAGGAGTGTTTTACTCCTAGTTTTATACTTTTTTATAACTATGCTTTATAGTTGACTAGATAGTAGGTTAAATCATCGATTTTCATGCAGATATGATATTGTACATCGTAGTCAATTATCCAATCGTCATTAACTTTTCCATCAATAAGACTATCAGCTTTTTCGCGTATGTCATTTAATAATTTGTTAATTTCACTATTGTATTTATTTTTCCCAAGCATTTTAAAAATACTTGAGATCTTATTGTGTAAAGCGTTTTTCCGCTGATCTGGATTGTTTTTAAATGCGTTATCAGACAAGTTTTGTATATAATCATCGATATCTTGTAATGCTCCGAATTCATCTACTACTTCAACCTGCATTGTATCTGTATCGTTATCGCCATCATCATCTGTTATTGTTAAATTAACGGTGTATGTTCCTGGATCAGTATACGCATGCTCTGCAGTTGTTGCGCCTGTTGAATTTGGTTTATCGTTTTCCTCATTAAGAGTACCAGATATATTGATTCCATCACCAAAATCCCAATTTGATGTATGATTATCCATCCAACCAGGATCAGTAAAGCTTCCGTTAAATGTTAAATCTTGATATGGCAGGATGAATTGTGGATTTGGTTGGCCTAGTGTATCAAATGTTGTTGTTGGTGCAACATTATTTACAGTTACTGTTGTGCTTGAAATATCGGTTTTACCAATTTCATCTCTTACTTGAACGTTAACAGTTCCAGAATAGTCATCACCCCAGGTATAGGTAGTAGTTGGGCTTGTTGACCACGCTATATCCCAAATACCATCGCCATCAAAATCCCAGCGGTAATCAATTAATTTTCCCTCTGGATCACTTGAGCCACTTGCATCAAAGGTTATTGGGCTTCCTTCATCGCCTGTATATGGACCATTTGCATCAGCTGTTGGAAAATCATTTGGAGTTACTGTAAATAGTTGACACTCAGGATCTCCATAAAGATTAAACTCAATTGCGTTAGAATTAGGAGCCTTATGTTGCCTTACTACTTTGGAATATGCAACTCCTGCAGGCATATTATCATCCATGACATAAAGAGTGTAATAGTAGGCTATCTGATGATTTGCATATTCTACTGGTGTAAACGCGTTATAATCTCCATA
>CAYLOF010000422.1:0-1677 GCA_964385215.1 uncultured Thermoplasmatales archaeon | reverse complement strand
GGTGAAAGGCTAAAAAAAGCCGAAAGTGTATTAAAAAACATTACGAAGCACACCCCAGTTCAAACACTTTCTAAAATAACCAGCAAAGAATGGGGCCTTAGAAAAAGAATGCCAATAGGATGTAAGGTTACCTTGCGTAAAAAAGATGCTGATAATTTCATAGTCGAAGCGTTAAAAACGAGAGAGAACAAAATTGCCGATTATGCCTTTGATAATGAAGGAAATTTATCATTTGGCATACCAGATCACACATTATTCAAGGATCAGAAATATGATCCAAACATTGGAATATTTGGAATGGATGTATGTGTAACAATGGAAAAACCAGGATACCGTATAAAACATCGGCGCATACAACGCAAAAAAATACCGCACAGGCACAAAGTGAACAAGGAAGAAACCATGACATTTTTTTCTGAGAGGTTTAATGTGGAGGTCATGGAATGAAGATAAAAGAGAAAAAGAAGGTTTACGGTAGAATCAAAGGATGCGAAAGATGCGGAAGGAAAAGGGGATTAATACGAGCATATGGCTTACACATGTGCCGACAGTGTTTCCGTGAAAAAGCAGAAGAGTTGGGTTTTAAAAAATACTCGTAGGAGGCTGAAATCAACAATGTTAAATGATCCATTAGCAAATGCATTATCTCTCATAAAAAACGCTGAGATTAAAGGGAAAGGCATGTGCCTTATACAGCCATCTTCAAAACTAATCGGTGGCGTTCTAAATCTATTGAAGGAAAAAGGATACATCAGCGAATTTGAATATATAGAGGATGAAAAAGCAGGTGTTTTTCAGGTAAAACTAACAGGAAATATCAACAACTGTGGCGTTATAAAGCCAAGATATCCCATAAAAAGAGAAGATCTAGATAAATGGGAATCACGATATCTTCCTGCCCAAAATTTTGGTTTATTGATATTAACAACAACGCAGGGCATTCTATCTCAGAGCGAGGCAAAGAAAAACGGAATCGGTGGAAAAGTATTGGCTTATGTTTATTAGAATTGATTGGTGACAGACTATGGCAAAGATATTTGATATAAAAGAGGAGATAACAATTCCTAATGGCGTAGAAGTTACACTAGACAACGATACAATAACAGTAAAAGGAGAGAAAGGCACCCTATCTAGAACTTTTTCCCATCCAAAGATAGATATAAAAGTTAAAGATGGGGTCGTTGAAATACATTGCAAAAACCCTAGAAAAAAACAGAAAGCATTGACAGGCACCTTTGTCGCACATATCAACAACATGATTAAAGGAGTTACCAAGGAATTTGAATATAAGATGAAAACCGTGTTCTCTCATTTTCCTATAAAAACGTCTGTCGAGGGAAATGAATTTGTCATTCAAAATTTCCTTGGTGAACGAGCACCTCGTAGGGCAAAAATCCTTGATGGCATCACTGTAGAGGCCAATGGAGACGATATAACTATTAGAGGTATCGATAAAGAAAAGGTGGGGCAGACCACTGCAAACATTGAGAGAGCGACGATAGTAAGAAATCGAGATATACGTGTGTTTCAAGATGGCATCTATCGGACCAGCAAAGGAGACAAATAAAATGGCAAAGAAAGACATCGTTGATGAATTTACATTACTTAAGGGAGTTGGCAAATCAAAAGCTGAACTCCTCTATGACAGCGGTTTTGATTCATTAGATAAATTAAAAA
>CAYLOF010000421.1:0-1679 GCA_964385215.1 uncultured Thermoplasmatales archaeon | reverse complement strand
ATTCTTTCTTCTTAAGAATCCTCTTAAAGATTGAATGAATAACGGATACCAACCCCACCCTCTAAATCAAAATCTGTTTTGGGGATAAAACTCATAACAGGGGCAATCTCAATAAACATATCGAGAGGAACACTATGCGGAATAAATTCTAACCCTCCAACACCTCTGAGTCCCAATATGCTATTGTCCTCTCCATTGCGGTTATTCCTAAATTTCATTCGTGCACCAATACCAAGATACGAATAAAGAGACCTTTGGGAAATACCTTCCATCGAAAGAGGAAAATGATAAAGATAATCGCCATGTATGTGAAAATAATCGTTTCCAAAATCCCAGGCAAGTGCAAGGTCAAATGCAACCTTTCTTGATCGCCACAACTTCATGCTCAGACCTGTTGGAGAACCCAAAATTATTCCAACCCCTAATTGACTTGCAGACAGCATTGAACAGAGAAGAAACAGTGTCAGAACAGATAAGAGAATTCTTCTGGGTAACATAATTTCTCCTTTCTTAGATTACGCATTTCATTAAGACTTCATTTTCGAAAGAACATAATAAATATCAATCAAAGCGGAGACGATCAGTCTAAAATGTAATCCCTGAGATTCTCTCCGACAGGGTTTACATAAAATGTCTTTAACCATATAACACTTCACATACTTTTTGTCAAGGGAAAACAGATAGATTTGTCTTGACAAATTCTATGAATTATGATAATTTTTCACTATATTTTTTGAAGTATCGCAAAAGAACGAAAGGAGTTAAGATGAAGAAATTCCTGATACTTGTGTTACTATCGGCTCTAATCCTAACCCTGAACAACTGTGAAAGAAAAGGAACCGTAACTGATATGGCAAGAATCAAGCAAGCGGATAGAGCAGCAAAAATGATTAAGAACGCACTTGAAGAATATTATCTTAAGAATGAAACATATCCCGAAGAGAGTGCTGATCTGAAACAAGTACTCCTGCCTTATGTTCAAAAAGTGTTAACAGTAAATGGTGATAGTGTAAGCAAGTGGGATACGGAGATCGAACCAGCTTTTTCCGAAGGTCCTCTCTACTCAACAACAGACCCGAAGTTCAATTACTTTTTAAGAGCTCAGGCAAAAGATCTTAATAAGACACCAGTTTTTATTAGACCTTCCATAATTCGGAAAATGGAAGAAGAGAAAAAGAAAGAGAAGTAGCGGGAGGTTAAAAATGTTTAAAAAGTACTCTGTATATTTTATACTTTTGGTTTTAGTTGGATGCGGACCATCTCAAACTGTTAAGAAAGAATCCCCGGGGGAGGAAAAAAACAAAACAAGCGAGTGTAAGAAAAACTTCAATATTGGATATGAGTATCAGAAAATGAAAATGTGGGACGATGCAAGAGTAAATTTTGAAAAAGCAATAACCTGCAGTACAACATATGTGGATGCTTATCTGGGATTGGGGAAGGTGTACATAAAAACACAGCAGTATGGCCTTGCCGAGCAAACATACACGATATTGGTAGAAAAAGTACCAAAAAGCGTAAAAGGATACACGGGACTCGGTGCATTACTTGTGAAAATCGCCAGATATGACGAGGCAAAAGAAGCTTACAACAAGGCTCTTGCAATCGATTCAACAAATGCTACTATTTACCATGGTATAGGATACCTTTATGAGAAGTTGAAAGATTACAAAAAAGCA
>CAYLOF010000420.1:0-1685 GCA_964385215.1 uncultured Thermoplasmatales archaeon | reverse complement strand
CCATTAGTCAACACTGCATTAACATCATCGGACGACTTTGCAACACCTTGATTAACAAGCCCCTCTCCTATCTGCTTTGTTGTCTGCATGTATGCTCTTGCTATTTTTGAACCTACGTTTTCATCCTTCTTCAAATTTCCAAAATATCCCAAAAGCTTATCCTCTTTATGGGGATCTGTAACTAGTGACTTCCAGGGAACGAATCCTTCAGGAGGTGCCCCGATTTGACTATCAAGGTTTTCTTTCCATCCCTGGTAACTTACATACTGCGCCTTATCGATATCATAAACCCCAACCGGACGATTACGCTCATACTTCAAAAAACCATCCTTCTGTGATCCGTCTGCCTTCTGCCCTCCAAGAATACCGTTTTTTATAAATTTCTCAACAAGCCCGCTCTCCAAAGTTTCATCCTGTAAGTATTCCTTCATAACTGTCAGAATACATTGAAACACATCAATACCAACATAATCAATCAATTGAAATATACCCATTGGTCTTAGGAGAAAATCCTGGCTGACCTTGTTTAGTACATATATGGCACCAGGTGTGCTATAAGTATCTTTTATTTCTTCCACCTTTTTCAGTGCGAATAATCCATCCCTGATAAAATGACCGTTACCTATAAAACCAGCAATGTCATTGGATGGGACAAGTTTTTTCCTGAGTCTTTTCCCTAATTCCGCAGCAATGTTTTTAAGCTCTTCTGTAGTGCTATCTGCAGTAATTACTTCAACCAGTTTCTGAACAACAGGTGGATTGTAGAAATGATAACCAATTATTCTTCCACCAAGTCCGATTTCCTCGTTAAGAATGTTTATAGGTATAGAAGAAGTGTTCGTGAAAAATAATGTGTCTTCTGAGCACAAGGATTTAATTGCTTTTAACACTTTAATCTTAATATCCTTGTTTTCAACGATTGCTTCGAAGACAAGTCTTGCATCCTTAACAAGTTCGAGAGATGTTCCAAACCTTGTAACCGATAAGGCATCATTTGTGAATGCCTGTATTATATCGCCGTTTTCAACAAGATCTTTCCTTTCTTTATATATCTCTCTTAAGTTTACAATACTTTTTTCCGCAATTTTGATTGACATAGTTCTCAAATAGCTTTTTAGCCCATCCAAGCCATTTTCATCAACATCTATCAAGTTCAGTCTGAAAACCTTATCTTTATTTTCGGGATTCAGTTTAAGTTTTGCCATCTCTTGAGCAATAAGAGCACTTATCCCACTACCCATTTTACCTGCTGCTCCAATAACTGCAACATTAAGAAGCCTGTCTTCTAAACTCATCCTACCTCCTTTTAACAATATCTTTACTGTGAAAACTTTGTCACAAAGAACACAGAAATGTTTTTTCTCTGTGTTATCTGTGGTGCAGTACTACCTTTACTGCCAATTGGGTTTTCTTTTCTCAAGAAAGGCAGATAGTCCCTCCTTGGATTCGGGATGCGAGAAACACAAACCGAATACCTCTGATTCATAGGCACTGCCTGTTTCGAAGTTTGAGTCATAACCCCTGTTTATGACCTTCTTTGCAAGTCTTACGGCAACAGTCCCCTGAGATGCAATCTTTTCTGCCAGTTTTTTTACCTCGTCCATTAGTGCTTCCGGTGCCAGCACATTTGTTACAAGACCGATTTCAAAAGCCTTTTTTGCATCAATGATATTTCCGGTTAGAAT
>CAYLOF010000419.1:0-1687 GCA_964385215.1 uncultured Thermoplasmatales archaeon | reverse complement strand
TTAGATTTACCGTGATAATCCCAACTATGTCCACATTTTTCACATTTAACTTTCACGTAAACCACCTTATTTTTCATCTTTCTTCTTATCTTTATCTGGCTTTCGTTTATGGCGAGGTATAATTTTCCCCTCTTCTTCTGATGAACTTCTTCTCAACCTTTGTAAAAACCCTTTCTTTTTTGACATGATTTACCTACCTCAAATCTCTATTTTCATCTCTTATTTTTTGATATCAATATATGATTATTCATTATTTTCCTTATTTTTGCTTTTATCTCCATATCTCCAACCATAACCTGGGTATCCCATTGCGTTGAAACCTTCTAAAAATCTGTTAAACTCATTTGGATGTTTAAAACGGATTAATCTTACTACTTCTCCTGTTTTTTCATCAAATAACTCTATTACTTCCTTATATTTCCCTATATCTTTCTTTTTAATATTACTCATTTGTTCCCTTCAACGCTACAATTTCCTAACAGCCACTCTCTTAAAAACCTGTTTTCTCTTTTCTAAAAATCCTTTAACGTCCTCTGCCAGTCATCAGGCAACAAAAACTTATATCCAACCGTCCTTCACTAACGGATTCTTCCAACCACAATAACAAGCTTCAGCATCCGGCTCAATTCTGTTACCACAGTGGGGACATGTAATGAACCCCTGCATTACTGCTTCCTCCAACAAACCTTCTACCATCCCTGACACTCCAGGATTAATGATACATTAAATGCTTTTCTTGATATCCAGTACAAATTTCTGTCAACCTCTAGTGGAATGAGTGCCCTTTGACCATCAATACCAATCGGCTGTTTCACACATAACTCGTTGTACAAAAAAATTAAGGGACACGGTTGAGCATTATTTTATCTGCTACGGCACTGTAACAGTTTTCTTTAATCCATTCTTTTACTGACGGGTCTGTGACCTTGATTCCGCTTGGTACTTGAAAGCCTTTACTTGTTTTGCTTAGACTTTCAACTCAACATCACAATCAACCATACTATTCCAACTGAACTTTCTAAGGTATTACCCGTATCGCTAGGCTATTCAGAACCTTCATGAACGCCCTCTAGCTTAGTATCTATTCGGCCTAATAGTATTTCATTAATAAAAAGAACTTAGCTCTGAGTAGCCTGAGATTTTTTCTTATTAGGGCGATCTCTAAATGCTTTGATGAACTTCATTTCATCCTCGGTAACTTGAGGAAGAAAACCTTCCAAATTCTTCCTTTGCCTTAATTGTTCATCAGAATAGGGCGGAACACCAATTGAGTAATATACAAGCTTCTTGAATTGCTCAAAGTCAGATGATACTTTCTGATACTCTCTAGATAGAATAGAAATTTGTGTTTCCTGTTCCATTAATTTCGGAGTAATTACCTTTTCAACATCTTTCATTTCACTGAATATTGATAAAAAGTTCATTTTCTCTTCATATGATTTTTTTAAGTCTCTTAGTTCAAAATGGGTATAGGTAGCATTTAGCTCGCTTTCATGGCCACCCATATAATTAATGTGATACATATTAGCTCCAGCACTTTCAAGCTGGGTGAACCAAAACCTCCTTAACGAGTGAATGTTGTACATATATCGTCCATTATCTTTTTTGTTATAGGGGTCACCAGCACCTTCTAGTAGGGGTTTAAAGATATCCCGTTTTGAAATCTTTATTTCTCCATTTTCATCAC
>CAYLOF010000418.1:0-1690 GCA_964385215.1 uncultured Thermoplasmatales archaeon | reverse complement strand
TAAAATATTATCCTGAAGATTATCGAAACAACTTTGATGAAATAATAAATTCTTCAGATTTATTAATATCTCTTTATGCAGGTTTTATCTCTAAATATTGTAAAGATATATTAAAAAAGAATGGTTTATTGTTGGCAAATAACAGCCATGGTGATGCAAGTATGGCTCAGTTGGATAACGATTTTGAATTCTATGCCGTAATAAATTATAGAAATAATAAGTATTATTTAGACAAAGAGAACCTTGAGGGATATTTTATACCAAAGAAAAAACTTGTTGTAACAAAAGAGCTTCTTGAAAAAACAAATAAAGGTGTAGGATACGTCAAATCAGCAAATTTCTATTTGTTTAAGAAGAAGTAAAAAGATTTTTTATGACTAAACTGGTGTTCAAATCCCTTCCCCTGCACTATTTTAATTTTGTATAAATATCAACATGCTTGTAAATATGCTGCCGTCATTGTTTAATATTTTTAATTCGTGAAGACCGTTTTCCAATGTCGCAGTATCTACTTTAAAACTATAAGATTCAACACCTAAACTCATAATGCATAACCCTGTTTCTTGGTCACATCTTGAATTTGGAATTTTTACACTTTGGCTGTGAAAAACCCTATCAATACTCAGTCTTTTTGTATGATTTGCCATTGCAATCGATTTACTTGAAAGAGCAATACTATACTCTAATCTTAAAATACCAGATACAATTCCACTAATGCAAGTAGGGCTATTTTGGCTAATATAAAATATCCTTACAGTTGAACCTTCATTATTTTCATTGTTAGATTTTTTGCCTATTGCAGATATTGATATTCCTGCTATAATTATTGATATTGTTATTAAACAAATAACGACTTTTTTATGTTTCATTTTTAATCACAGTTATCTTTATTTACTTTTCAATATATAAATAGTGTTTTTATGTTCGGAAAAAACCGAACAATATTTCTATTTTTATTTTCATAACTTAAACCAACAGGAGAAACCTCTTGTTTTTTATGACTAAATTGGTGTTCAAATCCCTTCCCCTGCATTTTTTATAGAACTAATAATTCATGATTAGGAGACGTTTATTGTTTTTTCATTTTTCATTATAAGATTGCGAATATATAGTTTACACCAAGTGAATGATACCGCTGATCCTATTAGATTTGCAACAACAAGTGCATACCATATTCCCACAAGTCCTAAATCTAGCACATATGCAAATAAAAAAGCAAAAACTGGTGCCAATATAATAGTTCTTAACAGAGTGCTAATAAGGGCATAGGATCCTTTTCCAGTGCCCTGAAATATTGATGAAGACATTATTCCAAAAGCAGCTCCTGGGTAGAATAAACATGAAATTTTTAAAAACAATACAATATCTTCAGAAAGTAGCTTAAGTCCCGGGTCAAAAGTTGTAAAAGCTGCTGTTATTATCGGAGCCAATACAAATATTGTCGCTGCTACTGTGATTTCAATGATAAGACTTACTTTAATTGAATATGTGAAGACTGTTTTGAGTTTTTCATATGTGTGGGCACCGAAAGCACTACCACTTACGGATATAATGGCTGTCGCCATTCCAAGAAGAGGAAGTATTGCAATTGATAATATTCTCCAACCTATCGTATAAACAGTAACCCCATTATCACCACTTACAAGAGTTATAATAAAAATTAGTAAAAGCATTGTAAAAGACATAGATA
>CAYLOF010000417.1:0-1695 GCA_964385215.1 uncultured Thermoplasmatales archaeon | reverse complement strand
TGGCATTGCTTTACAGAATATAATATATGTGATTTAACCCTTGTGATTTTTCCCTCGTTTGTATTTATTGCGACACAAATATCATTCATGATGTAAATATTGATAATTGTCTTTTGAAAAAACAGAAAAACTTATATATCGTTCTACCATAAGACAATATATGGATTTATCTTCTGTGTTTAAAGAATGGGATATTTATGCAAAGCAACAAAAACTCCATAAGAGAAATATTGATTTTACATCAATTATCAGAAATGCCAAACTGAAAATCCCTGCAATAACCGGCATACGCAGATCCGGAAAAACAAGTCTTTTAATGCTTCTCACACAACTTCTTTCAGAAAAAGACAAAAACGTTTGTTATATCAATCTGGAAGACAACCGCCTTAAAAATCAAGAAGAAGTTCTTGACAACATCATTAAATGGTTTGGCGATGAGGGCTATCTTTTACTTGATGAAATCACCGCTATAAACGGATGGGAAGAATGGCTTGCTAGAACACATGAATTACTGAAAGGAAGACTACACATCATTGTTAGCTCATCTAGAAAAACACTATCAAAACCAAGTAAACCACTACGTGGACGCATACTGTCCTATGAATTGTATCCATTATCCTTCAAAGAATATCTTACGTTCACAAATATCAAAATTCAACCAACAACTGCCAGTGAGGGGCAACAAGAAAGAGTATTCAAAACATATCAAAAATATGGCGGATTTCCAGAAGTATCTCTTACAAAAAATAAAACAGATAAAATAAGAATCCTTAACGCATATTTCAATGACATCATCGCTTTAGATGTATCCGATATGTCTCATATGGACATATCTATCGTTGAAAATTTTGCTCGATATATACTACAAAGCCCTTATTTTTCAGCTTCAAAATGTTTAAATTTTTTTAAATCAATGGGATTTAAAATAGGTAAAGAAAAACTCTTACTATTAGAGCAATACATGCAGTCAGCATATCTTTTCTTTTTTACCCCCATCTTTTCTTATAACATTAAAGACAAATCTCAATATCCAAGAAAAGCATATGTCGGCGACAATGGTTTTTTTTATGGCATCCAAGGATTAGAAGATAAAGGCCGAGTGTTTGAAAACATAGTGTTTCTAGAGTTAAAACGACAACTAACAAACCAGCAGGAAATATGCTATTGGAAAAACAAAAAAGGAATGGAAACAGATTTTATCATTAAACAAGGATTTAATATCAAAAAGATTATTCAGGTAACAACCAGCCTATATCAAAAAGAAACAATAGATCGGGAGATCAGGGGACTGGTTTCATGTGCAAAAGAACTCAACGTAAATAAAGGCTTAATTATCACTGAATCACTTGAAAAAAATCAGACTGTAGATAATATCAACATTTCATTCAAACCATTTATCAAATGGGTAAAACAACAGGAATGATCTTTTCAAATCTTTGTCATCATAATTTCTTATTTTGTTGTTTTTGATTTGCTATACTGGTTCGGTCACAATGGACACATGCAGGATGCTATGATGAGAACAATGACTGTGCCATACAGGTCAACCCACTGAAAAAAGGAAAAAAGGCTAAAAAAGATGTTTATTATTGGTGGTGGCAATCAAAAGATTACCTATCTATTAAAATCTATGAGCAAGTTAAATAGTCTCTACGAATCGTTGTAGTTATACACAAAAAATTATTTTCAACAAAT
>CAYLOF010000416.1:0-1703 GCA_964385215.1 uncultured Thermoplasmatales archaeon | reverse complement strand
AATTGCATCAACACCCCAGGAGGTAAAGAATATTTTGGATCTTTACAATGTCACAGGAGAAAATATTGATTTGATTCGGGCTGGAGTGGATGGAAGATTATTCAAACCTATTAAAAAAACAGAAGCAATAAAAGAAACGGGTTTAGACTTTGAAAAAACCATTTTATTTGTAGGCAGAGTAACCAAAGCAAAAGGATTAAGAATACTGATTAAAGCCCTTAAAAAGTTGAAAACAGATTTTAATAAAGAATTAAAACTTTTCATAGTGGGCGGGGATATTTCTGGTGTTATGCATTCGGAAACAGAGAGCAGAGAAAAAAAATACATAAAAAAACAAATAAACGAACTAAATTTATCTGATGATGTTATTTTTTTAGGACCTGTAGAAAGAGAGAAACTTCCATATTATTATTCGCTTGCAGACATTTGCGTAATCCCTTCTTTATACGAATCATTCGGACTCGTGGCAGTGGAAGCTATGGCTTGCGGCACTCCAGTGATAGCCTCAAAAGCAGGCGGTCTTGTACATACAGTAAAAAACGGTTATTCGGGCCTGCATTTTGTACCCGGAAGATCTGATCATTTAGCTAAAAAAATATTAGGGATTATTACAGATTCCGAAAAATTAAGAGAAATGGGAATAAATGCTCGTATAAGAGCATCTATAGAATTTGGATTAGAAAGGACTGTTAGGCAAATAAAAGAGTTGTATGTGTCTTTGATTTTCTGATGGACAATGATGAAATACCTACTCACCTGTGATTTAGATGATACATTAATTGGAGATAAAGAGGGAATTGCGGTATTTAATGAACTAATGTTGTCTAAAAAGAAAAAATTCTATTTAGTCTACTCAAGTGGGAGATTTAAGAAATCTATAATATCTCTAATAGAAGGCGAAAAATTAATACAACCAGACTGTATAATTTCAAATGTCGGTACTGAAATATACTATACTCCTGATTGGAACGTAGATGAAAAATGGAAAGAAACAATTGGCAAAAATTGGGCTAAGACTAAACAGAGAATTATTTCGATTCTTGATAAATTCGATTTACAACCTCAACCTTACGAAAAAAGATTTGTGATACCATATTATATTGAAAATAGAACTGTAGTAAGAGAAATAAAAGAGATATTGCGAGTATGCGAGGTTAAGGTCATATACACTAAAAAAAGATGTTTGGATATCATTCCGAAAAATGCTGGAAAAGGAAATGCGGTGGAGTATATTGGAAATAAAATGATTTTGCCAACAATTTGTTGTGGGGACTCTGAGAATGATGTTGATATGTTAGAAAAGAGCAAATACGGAATATTGGTCTGGAATGCATCTACTAATTTAAAAAATGAGTTGGCAAACCGTTCCAATATTTATATAGCTAAATCCTGCTATGCAAAAGGGGTAATTGAGGGGTTAAAATTTTATCACATAATTTGATGAACATACTTGAGAAAGTCATCATAGCTATAAAATCAAGCGTCCCTTCGCCGACCGCGTATAACACGGTGTATGCGGTTTGCTACGCTCACCAAATGCTCGGCTCCACCTCGCACTTCGCATACACCGGAACCGTTATATGAAATCGCAGATAATTATTAATTGGAGCTACAAATTAAGAGATAAAGGAGGAATCTATGGCCTATAAAGAAAGGTTGCAAGATGAAATAAAAGAAGAGAAATTGAGAAATCTCTGGCAAGA
>CAYLOF010000415.1:0-1705 GCA_964385215.1 uncultured Thermoplasmatales archaeon | reverse complement strand
AAAGGTTCGCGTAATGCCCGTACTATGCACCAACGGGATCGCTGTAGAATAATACCAATAAATAACCCAATTAAAGTAAAACCAATCAGGACTTGATCAGTAAGGTTTAACGCAATAGCCGCACCTATAATGACAACAATAAACCCTGCTAACGGTTGCAATGAAATGCCCTTAGTTTTTGCCTGTAAAAATATTCCAGATTTCCCCGTACTCATTTTTGGATGGTTTTCCATTTCCCAAAGCAAATATTTCACAGCAACAAAAACACCAATCACTAAACCCAATACAAATATTAAAGCACCTCCAGATAGAGCAGCCCAACCGCTAAAAAAGCCACCAATGGTACACCCCATAGCCAATATACAACCTATGCCCATTAAGATGCCGCCAAATAATCCTTTAAAAAGTTCCCCAACGGGGGCTACGCGAATGGCAAACTCCTTACCCAAAAGCGCACTTCCAAGTGCACCGATTAGCATTGTAATAGAGAGCAACGCATACTTATATTCAAATAGCGCCGTAACTCCTGCAGGCGCTGATTTTTCTAAAGACAGACCTATTGCACTAAATAAATTCTGTCCCCAATTCAAGAGCCCTCCGCTTGAACCCCACGGAGATGCGATCATAAAAAGACAAATGCTCAGCATTGCTAGGATTATACTTCCTACCCACATCTCCCAGGAGTGTTCAAACAATGCATCGTAGAGCTCCCTAAATATACCTTTTTCTTCCTTTTGACTCTCTTCCGACATAAATCTCCCCACCATCACTCTTTTTAACACTATTTATTTACTGCACCTAATGTAGTATTTGTAAACTCCTTCATCTTCACCAGTTTCCAACAGTTCATGTCCTGTTTTGTTGCACCAAGCAGGTACATCCGGTTTTGAGCCAGGATCTGTAGCTAGTAATTCTAAAACTTTTCCTTTTTCCATCTGCCTCATCGTTTTTGCCAATTTCATTATCGGCATAGGACAAGAAAGCCCTTTACAATCTAATGTTTGATCTGCTTGTACCATAATTCTTTCCTCCAATATTTTTTGTATTTATTTTTTATCTCCCCCACAGTGAAAGATTAGAAACTAGAGAACCGATAGTTCAAAGTTCATATATAAGATTTTTTATCTATGTCTCCTATAGAATCTGTAATAATGCTATATATAATCCTTTCGGTTTTTTTGTTCATTTAAGATAAAAAGGAGAGCAGTAGTATTTCAATTTGAAATATTTATATATGCATATTCTCATAACTAATACAATGAAACAACCTGACATAATAGATAAAAAAATAATCAAAATGATCAACGATGACTGGGAGCAGGGAACCACAAAGATTGGAGGAGAATTAGGGCGATCTCATACTGCAATAAGATCAAGACTCAAACGGCTTAAGAGAGATTTAATTAAAGTAAATTGTAATATTAACATTGAAAAATTAGGCTTTAAAATGTTTCTCCTATGTCTAGATGCGCGAGTTAAAAGAGAAGTTGTTAATCAAATAAAATGCTGCCCAAAGATAATCAACTATTTTAACACTTATGGCGAATATAATTTTATAATGTTAGCTGTTGCGGAAAATACTGAGACAATGGAGTCTATGATTGAACATTGCCTTTCATTTAACTGCACCGATATTACCAAATATACTGTAATACCCATAATCAACGCTTCTTCTATGTATCAACCAATAAAGTTTTTATCAGAG
>CAYLOF010000414.1:0-1717 GCA_964385215.1 uncultured Thermoplasmatales archaeon | reverse complement strand
GATGGTGAAAAACAACGACCCTCCTACTTTCTTTGAGATTATTACTGCTATGGCATTCCAATATTTTAGCGATGAAAATGTCGAGTTTGCAGTTATGGAGGTTGGTCTAGGAGGACGATATGACGCTACAAATATTGTTGATCCAATGGTTTCAATTATAACTAATGTTTCGTTGGATCATCAAAATATTCTCGGGAAAAATGTAAAGGATATTGCATCAGAGAAGACAGGTATAATAAAAAATAATGTGCCCATAATTACTGCAGCAAAGGAGGATTCTTTAAAGATTATTGAAAATGTAGCGAATGATAGAAATGCACCCATTTATCACGTAGAAGATAAAAAATGGAAAAGGCTGAATCATAATCAAGGCGGTCAGGAATTTTACATAAAGGGCTCTCTGAAAGATTATTCCATCAGAACGCAAATGCTGGGAGAATATCATGGGGAAAACATTGCACTGACCATAGCTGCAATAGAAAACCTTCAAATGAACGGCGTCTATATCACAGACGCAAATATTTTAGATGGAATCGAAAAAACATTTAATCCTGGAAGAATGGAAATTGTTGGTTATGATCCAGTCATTTTACTAGATGGGGCACACAACAAAGCAGGCATGGAATCATTGGGCAATTCGATAAGAGATGATTTCGAGTATGATAAACTGACATTAGTTTTAGGAATACTTTCCGATAAAGATATATTGTCGATATTACCAACAATCGTTCCGCTTGCAGATATCGTCATTGCAACAAAATCAAATAACAATCGTGCCTGCGAGCCATCTGATCTCAAAGGGATGATAACAAAAGTAGACGATAAAAAGAAAGTTGTTGTAAAAGAAAAAATCAAAGATGCAATAGATTATGCTAAATCGATTTCAAAGAAGAAGGACATCATCTGTGTTACTGGCTCTCTTTTTACAGTCGGCGAGGCTAAAGATTATCTTGTTTCATGAGTAAATAATGATGCTTTTAGATATAATACGTATGAAAAGACGGCAAAAGATTGGAAAAATCCAAAAGGGTTAATATCTAGTTTCGCATATGAAGAAACATGTTTGAAAATAGAAGTGAAAAACAACTAATAGTAATCTATGCTGTTATCGCTATAGCAGTTGCCTTAATATTATCTGTTTTTCATTCTTTCCAGGGCTTTCCCCCATATTACATAGTTATTGCTGCCAACATTGAATTTTTTTGTGTATTTTATATCTTGTACTTACCGTTGAAAGTTAAAAAGGCAAGGAAAAAACAAAAATAAGTTTTCTGAATGTTAAACATAACAAAACCCCCTATTTACTTTAACTTTTCAAACCATGATTAATTTCTCATCAACCACTTATTATTTCCTAACGACGTACATGAATACCCCAGTTTACTGAACTCAAGGATTTCCTGTTCAGTCGAAACAATTCTACTATCATGTTCAACAACCTGTTTAAGACGAATTAATTCTTCCTGCAATACCTCTTTAATTAACTCTTTAATCTGTTCAATACTTGGTATTCTTTTATCCATATCATGTATCTTTCCACGAATGCCCTTGATTTCCTTCAAATTATAGTATTTTCTCCTTCCATTGATCGGGTTAAGATACTGCTGCCTCTCGGCATAAATTCTTCTAAGCCCTTCAACTCTCCTGTTCCAATAAACAGCATCAACATCACTGATCTTATGACATGTGAGAAAATTAATAATTTTATCTTCCATTC
>CAYLOF010000413.1:0-1720 GCA_964385215.1 uncultured Thermoplasmatales archaeon | reverse complement strand
GTTATTGGGTTTTTAACATCTAGTTTCCAATTCGGCTCATACTTTGGCAAGAAATCGTCAATTTCTTTTTGCTCTGGTATATCAACAGGCATGGATGTATGTGACAAAATAAATGCATTATAGCTAATCATTACAGGTAACGATACCTTTCCATTTTCCGCTAACTTAAAAGATTGAATAATGGTATCAAAAATTTCTTGGTTGCTGCTACAGTAAAATTGGAGCCAACCAGTGTCTCGCTGTGAAATGGAATCATTTTCATCAGTCCAAATATTCCAACCAGGACCAACAACCCGGTTAATGTTACACATTACAATTGGAAGTCTTGCAAGTGCGGCCCAATGAAGCATTTCATGCATTAATAACAAACCATGTGAAGAAGTACCCGTAAAAGTTCTTACGCCAGTAGCGCTAGCTCCAATGCATGCGCTCATTGCAGAATGTTCGCTCTCTACACATATATATTCGCCTTTAAATTCACCACTTTTTACATAGTTAGCAATGCCCTCCACAAGGGTGGTCTGAGGGGTAATTGGATATGCTGCTACAACATCTGGGCGGGCCATCGTTGCAGCTTTTGCAGCTATATAATTTCCAGTGTCAATCATTATGGTCATTTTCTTTTTGCCTCCCTTTCCATGGTAATGGCCTTTACTGCACATACATTGGCACAAATGCCGCAGCCCTTACAGTACTCATAATCAATATCTACAGTGTCATCTTTGTTTCTAATGATTGTACCTTCGGGACAAAAAATCCAACACCGAAGGCATTTCACACATTTTTCTTTGTCAAGAATTGGTTTGAATACTCTCCAACTGCCGGTTTTCCCCATAGCGCCTTTTTTAGGATAAGAAATTGTTGTAACAACATCATATTTCTTCAAAAGCCCGCCTCCACTGAGTCATATGCGTCCTGAGTTGCTTTTACATTTTTGTCAGCAAGTTCCCCTTTCCATTTGTTTTTGACTGTTTCCTGTATTGATTTGAGAGTTACTCTATCTAAAATCTTTGGAACAGCACCTAGAATAGGCGTATTTACAACAGGGATTCCACCGACAAGGCTATCATACTTGATTGCTATGCCTGTGGCATCAACAGTGGCTACATTGTATTTCTTAGAGAAATCGAAATCATCCGGCTCTTTAGTTGTGTTAATTAAAACCCGCCCGTCTTTTTTCAAACCTTTAAGGGTATCAACTATTTCCATAATACTTTCGTCAAGAATGATGACTATGTCTGGAGAATAAACCTCACTTCTGAGATGAATTTCCTCATCTGATATTCGGGCAAATGCCTTTACTGGTGCGCCACGTCGTTCTGCCCCGAAAAACGGAAAAGCTTGGACGCCTTTGTTACCGTCATTCAGTGCTGCTGCAACCAGAATATTTGCTGCTGTAACAGATCCCTGCCCGCCTCGTCCGTGTAGACATATTTCAATCAAAGACCTTGATGTCATATTTATATACTCCCAAAACTGGAAATAAAAATGGTGCATATAACTGTTTTGAATGATTGAAACTAACTCTATTCAATGGATTTTAATTTGGATTCAATGGTTGCAGGTTTATCCTGTCTATCATCGATTTTTAACTCCGTAATAACTCTACTTGCACCAGAGTCCATCACTGCTTTATGTGCCTCCTCAACCACTTCAAATAACGTCTTGAGATCTTCTGTCTCAATGACTGTTGCCATGGCATTTGTTTCAAATTTTACAT
>CAYLOF010000412.1:0-1724 GCA_964385215.1 uncultured Thermoplasmatales archaeon | reverse complement strand
TGATAAGGCAAGGAAACAGGTGATGGAGATAATCGACGAGTTGAGGCAAATCGATGACCTTGT
Source organism: uncultured Thermoplasmatales archaeon (assembly GCA_964385215.1). GTDB lineage: Archaea > Thermoplasmatota > E2 > DHVEG-1 > DHVEG-1 > DAOWHD01. The sequence continues at coordinate 1,661 of CAYLOF010000412.1, read as the reverse complement.
ATTGGAGAAAACAGGCAGCCATGATTTGAGCGTGCGGTTCAAGGGTCGGCAGATGGTGAAGATTTGTCCGTTGAAGAAAGACTGGTCGGCATCTGTTCAAGGTGGTAAAATCCAGCGTTACACGAAAGAGCAGATACTGGAGAAAGCGAGAGACGCGATGAAGGACGCCTCACCAGGTAATTCCAATGATGGGAAAGATGTGATAAAACAGCTTAAGGACAGGGTAGGTAAGATGTCGGAGAAATCAAAAGGAATCTCACTAAAAGGTGTTGATATAACCAGGAAGGTCGAGGATTGGATTAAGCAGAGCGGATACAAGTTAAGTGGCTCAACACTGTTGGTTAAGTAATTTTTTTTTTGTTTTCTAAAGTATTAATTCTGGCACAAAATATTTTTTTTATGTGGAATACACCAACCAAAAGTGCACTCACTAAGATACCGAGATTGTATGAGACAGAAGGTGTTGAGGCAAAGGACAAGCTCATTTATCTGCATTTTTTCATAGGTGGTAGTGACTGGTATATCGCTGAGTTCGATGGTGAAGATACGTTTTTTGGATTTGCCTGTCTCAATGGCTGGAAGGACTGTGCCGAGTGGGGATACATCAGCTATAAGGAGCTTAAAGAGTTACGTGTGAAACAGCCAATTTTGTTTGATGATGTGAGGGAGGTTGTGCTGTTGGAAGTTGAGTGCGATGAATATTGGGATGCAAGAAAGGCGAAGGATGTGAAGTTGATTGGGGAGTGTCTGGGATGGTAGAAGGTTTGTTGGAGGAAGCTGTTAAGGAAGGGTTTATTACTTGCCCTCACTGTGGCAACAGGATTGAACCGGATGCAGAGTCTTGTTGTTGTGGTTGGAAGAATCCGTTAGTGGAGTATGGTTGGATTTAGCAGGTGTGTGGTTGAGTTTTTGTAGACAACAATGTTGCAGTATTGTAGAAATGAAATCAATGTTACCTTATTTTGCGACTAAATGCTACTTTTTTATTATAACCAGAACATTTAAATTGTTACACTGAATATAATATATAGTTGGGAGGAATTATTCTGTTAAAGAAACCATTTGCATCTGCAATTATTCTTCTATTCATCTTAACATCAGTTACACCCATGGTTATCGGATATAAAGCTGAGATCAAGGAGAAAGATGAGCTTTTAGCGAATCTTGCTTTTGTGTGTTTTGATAGATATGGCGGCTCTTCTAAGTTGGAGTATTATGAAGAATATCTTTTGCAAAGAGAGGATTCAGAGGATGTTGAATCTGAAGAAGAAATACGATTTGTAAAAACACCACAAACAAGCGTATCATTAGGTCCGATGGTTTCCGCTTGGCCTATGTTTGGTCACGATAATAGACGAACTGGAAGAAGTCCTTATGGTAACTCAGGTAATATAGGAGTAATGAGATGGAGAACATGGATAGGCGATACATATTCATCTCCTGCCATTGATCACGATGGAACAATCTATATAGGCTCATTGTCAACAAGCCCTCCAGATTTCTATGCAATAAACCCTGATGGTACTGAAAAATGGAGTTTTGATGCATCTTGGATTTTTTCTTCTCCAACAATCAGTGAAAATGGAACAATCTATTTTGGTAGTATTGATGGCAAACTTTATGCTCTCAATTCAAATGGTACCTTAAAATGGAAATTTAAT
>CAYLOF010000411.1:0-1727 GCA_964385215.1 uncultured Thermoplasmatales archaeon | reverse complement strand
CTTCTAGAATCTTCAGCACTACCTGGAAAACTAGCTGATTGCTCCAGCAGAGATCCTAGTAAAACAGAACTTTATATTGTTGAGGGGGATAGCGCAGGTGGAAGTAGCAAACAAGGTAGAGACAGAGAATTTCAAGCGATACTGCCGCTGAGAGGGAAGGTACTGAATGTTGAGAAAGCGCGTATGGATAAAATACTAAAGAACAATGAAATCCTTGCGTTGATTACTGCTATAGGTACTGGAATTGTGGAAGAGTTTGATATCGAGAAAGCCCGGTATCATAAGATAATCATCATGACCGATGCAGATGTTGATGGAGAGCATATCAGAACATTATTGCTTACATTTTTCTTTAGATATATGAGGCCTTTAATAGAGGAGGGGTATCTGTATATTGCGCAACCTCCGCTATATAAGTTAAGCAAAGGTAAACAGGTTAACTATGCCTATTCTGAGCATGAACGGTTACAGAAAATGAAGGAGATGGGTGAAACCGGTGTCAATATGCAACGCTATAAAGGTCTTGGAGAGATGAACCCGGATCAACTTTGGGATACAACTATGGATCCTGAAAATAGGTTAACTGTCAAAGTTACTGTTGATGATGCAGTTGAAGCCGATGAACTATTTACCATTCTCATGGGGGAAAAAGTTGAACCGCGAAGGGAATTTATAGAAACACATGCAAAAGATGTTGTTAATCTAGATATATAAGAGTTGATTTTTGATGAATGATGAACCTGAGAAAAAAGAATATATTCGTGCAATTGAGTCTGAGATGAAACGTGCATTCATTGATTATTCAATGAGTGTTATAGTGAGCCGTGCTCTTCCTGATGTCAGAGATGGTTTGAAACCTGTTCATAGAAGGATTCTATACGCAATGAATGAAATGGGCTTAGTCCATGAGAAGCCACATAAGAAATCAGCAAGAGTGGTCGGCGAGACGCTTGGGAAATACCATCCGCATGGTGATCAGGCAGTTTACGATTCCATGGTCCGTATGGCTCAGGATTTCTCTCTTCGCTACCCACTTGTTGATGGTCAAGGTAATTTTGGTTCCGTAGATGGAGATTCTCAAGCTGCTATGCGATATACAGAAGCACGTATGTCAAGAATAGCAAAATTTATGCTTCAAGATATCGGTAAGGATACTGTTGACTGGGCTGATAATTTTGATGGGTCGCTTAAGGAACCTGTGATGCTCCCTGCAAAAATTCCTAATCTTTTGATAAATGGGTCTTCAGGTATTGCAGTAGGTATGGCTACCAACATGGCTCCGCACAATATATCTGAGGTGATCGATGGTGTTATTGAGGTAATAGGCAATCCTGAGATATCTACTGCGGATTTGATGGGGATTATTAAAGGCCCTGATTTTCCTACTGGTGGAATCATCTATGGAAAAGGTGGAATTCTAAATGCGTATTCTACAGGTAGGGGACTTGTTCGCGTTCGTGCTAAAACACATTTTGAAGGCGATGAGAAAAAGAAGATAATCATAACAGAGCTTCCTTACCAAGTCAACAAAGCAAATCTTTTGAAAACAATTGCAGATCTTGTTAAAAACAAAAAAATAGAAGGGATTAGAGATCTCCGTGATGAAAGTGATAGAGATGGTATGCGTGCTGTAATAGATTTGAAACGAGATGCAATAGAAGATGTCGTTTTATCGCAACTTTTTAAACACACTGAAATGCAGACAACATTTGGTATTAACAATTTAG
>CAYLOF010000410.1:0-1734 GCA_964385215.1 uncultured Thermoplasmatales archaeon | reverse complement strand
ATTACAACAAGCACCCCTAGAAAAATACTATCAAAATAGAAATACATATCGGGATCCAGATACCCGAAATAACTTAACACATAGATTATGCCATAAAAAAGCGCCATTAATCCAACTGAAAGTAACAAAACGAAAAGAGGTTTTCTGTTTTCCTTAATGCGATGTTTAAAATTATTATTTCGCATCGATTTTACTTTGCTAATTTCCTCAAGGCTAGTTGATTTTACCAACATGTAAAATCCAACGTATGCCAATGGCAGGATTACAAATGAAAAAAGTAATAGTATTGTCATTGAGAACTTCATTGAACCGCCAAAAAATCCCATTACGGTAAGAATGATAACTAAAAATATGGGAAAAGCAATGACAGATATAACAAAGACTTCCCCTATGACGCTAAGTATATCTAGATCTTTCTTTCGTTCAAGAATATCCTCTTGCATATATTTCTCTGCGAAGGCTGAGAGATATACATGCAAATCACTACCGGACTGGATCGTTCCTATCATTCCCTGAATGAATGCTCTGAATTTTTTTGATGGGGAAATCTCGATAGCGTTTTTCAGTGCAGTAATGCTATCCGTACCCATAACCATAATATCTTTTGCAATTCTTTTTGCTTCCCTCTGAACTTCACCATACACATCTATTGATGAAAGTGACTGAAATATCTCGGCGGGTGAAACACCGGCTACTGCCATTGAGCTTATAAAATTCGTTGCGTACGGCAAAACCAAGTCGATGTTTCTTGCTCTTTTTTTGATGTAATATGTAGGAGTATACCAATATATTGCCCATATACAAACCGCGACTGTTACTGGCACTAGGACCATAGATAACATGGTGTAACTCGAGGGGATGAATATATGAACTGAAAGGACAAGAATAAGGGCACCAATTAAACCTAGGATTGTATTCATTAGTGCCATAGAGCAGTATACATCGTAACCCATGGCGATATCGGCTTTTGATAATTCGATATTTTTTTCTATAAGCTTATCTGTTTCCTTTGAGAAAATATTTCCAAATATCTTGGCACAAAATGCTGAATATTTTGTTGATTTCATAAGGTATCCTCTTTTACCTTCTTCAACACCGATTCAGGATTTTTACGATATTCTGATACAATTTTTCCGACCTGCTCATATGATCTTAAATTTCTTCTTTTCATCCACTCTAGAATTATCATCCTGTTGCTTAGTTCTTGATGGAGTTGTTCATCATCCCATCCACGTTGTAGTTTAATTTTATCAAACATTGAACTTCCGCCACTGTATTCAAATCGATCATCCCTCTCTGAAACCCAACTAAATGGAGTCATCGTAACAAGTCGATTTGACTCAGGATCGAGTTTTATTATCTCATTGACATTTGTAACTCTCCTTGCAGGCATTCCGTCGACTGTGACAGTGTTTAAAAACACTGCAAGATCAAGAGACGTAAGTAACACTCTTGGTAACGAAATAGGGGGATTTTCAAGCCGTTGAATAAGTGCGCGTAAATTACTTGCATGAATGGTTGAATACGAAAGATGACCGGTGGTCATCGCTTGGAAAAGTGTGTACGCCTCCTTTCCACGAATCTCTCCAACGATGATTGCTTGTGGTCGCTGACGTAACGCAACGCGAACAAGATCAAACATATCAATATCTTTACCGGATTTTGTTGCCTCTGAGGAAGAAAATCCAGTTCGTGTAGTCCCTGCTATCCAGTTTTTATGAGGAAGATTAAGCT
>CAYLOF010000409.1:0-1739 GCA_964385215.1 uncultured Thermoplasmatales archaeon | reverse complement strand
CTTATTTTCTAAAAAAAGTTCAGCACCTTTTTCTACCGAATTTTTTATGATTTCTCGGTCAAACATCGAACGGTTTATAACAAGAGCACGAACCTTATCCCCGCCAATTGTCAAAGTATACCCTGAAGGAGAGTGAATATGCGCTCCTTTGATCTTGTTTTGAACAACAGGTGTCTCTGGGAGATTAATAATATCAAACACTCGCGAAGTAATAAGCCCTGCGCAATTTAGCGGCTCTCCAATTTGTTTATGTTGTTCAAATATTGCAACCTTGTATCCTTCTGAAGCTATTTTTCCTGCCACATAGCCTCCGGTGGGTCCCCCCCCAACCACTGCCACATCGCAATCTTTTCGCATAATCTGTAATGTGTATAACTCCAAAGATTTATAACAGAATCGCAGATATTGCGACTGAGAGGTTAACAATTATGGATGGGGTTTACCAGTCATGAGTATAACTAGCAATATTGGAGATTTATTCTTTTTTTTAAGGAGAAAAGATACGAAGAATGATGTCGAAGAAGAATCCGAAGAAAACAGATTGCTATGCCGTTTTATTTTAGATGGAATGGGAAAAAAGGTAGGAGAAAGCATAGCAATCGATGGCGATATTATTATCATAAAAGCACGAGATAAATATCTAGGCGTTCCTCTTAAACACATTGAAAAGGAAGGAGAAACATTGACGGTTAAGGGAATGGTAGACCAAGACAAAGCTGAGGAGATTGGAGAGCATTGGCGCAAGGCATCCTTTAATGAGATAGATCCTCCTGAGAGTGAAAACGATGGATTTTGATTATAAAATGGTGATTGTCACCAGAAAGGACCTAAAACTTTCATCCGGCAAACTTGCTGCTCAGGTTGCCCATGCTGCTGTTGCATGTGCACTAGAAACTAAGAAAAAGAACTCAAGATGGTTTAAGAAATGGATGGTCGAAGGAGGGAAAAAAGCCGTTGTAAAAGTTGAAACCGTCGATGATTTTTTCCCCCTTAAGGAGAAAGCACATCATCTTGAGATAGTATCTATTATTGTAACTGATGCAGGTCATACTGAGATACCTGCAGGGACAGAAACAGTACTTGGTGTTGGACCGGCGCCAAGCAATTTAATAGATCAAGTAACTGGAGATTTGTCTCTACTATAGACAATTTTTTGAAGTAAAAAAAAGGGAAAGAAGATTTTTTTGGTTTTATTTTCTTCTTTTCAAAATGATAAATGCAACGCCGAGTGCTGCAATGACTGTTACTGCTTCAAAACCTGGTGTTCCCGATTTTGGTGGAGCTCCATTTCCATCGTCATCACCAGCAGTATCATCGTCGTCTCCTGACTCCTTGCCATAGAAAGGAGACTGTTCTGCTGGCGCCCAATCGCCCCACCACTCTGCAGTTGTATCTCCCATTTCAGCATACTCGGCAGCATAACCCCAAAACTCAACACTTGAATAATCGCTACCCGTTTCATTAAACACAAAAGACAAGGTGCCACCGGAAACTTCTACTTCTGGATCGAAATCATACTTCATTTCACCATCTCCCAAGCTGGTTGCTAGCCCTCCCCCTTCTCCTTCACTCCAGGTAGCAAGATAATTAGCATCAGAAGTGTTCATCATAATGTAATATAGGGAATTACCAGAGGTTTGAATCGTGCCATCAACTTTAATTGTAAACGTTAACTTTCCACCACTAACACTATATGAAAGCTCAGTAATGTCAATATTTGGTTTATTTCCAATATTATA
>CAYLOF010000408.1:0-1740 GCA_964385215.1 uncultured Thermoplasmatales archaeon | reverse complement strand
ATATACACTTTAGTTTTAAACCATGTTTCTGTGTTTTGCGGGATGTCTATTAGTAGGGTAATTTTCTTTTTCATACCAGGTTTCAAGGAGGAGATAGTTTCTGTTTCAACGTTAATTTCTAAATCGTCTTGCGTGTAGAAACCTGCTGTAACAAAAAAATCTTCAGCAGTTGCGCTACCTAGGTTTTCCACAAATAGTGTTACTTTTGCTAAATCGCCCAGATATGTCTCCTTTAAAATAGTTATGGTACCGTTTTTCCATTCGTGGGTAAATAAAGGCCTTGATGAAATTGGATACACTGTTAGATTTTCACCATCTCTATATTCTGTGGGTATAAAGCCAAGCTTTCGATTCTTTGTCGTTGTTTCTAGGAAATAATAATTATCAATATAATGCTCATAACCTAAAATATCGTCATTAAGACTTACGCCAACTGCCATATGATCTGAAAATCTGAACAATGCCACGTTATATTCCATCTCACTTAGAATACTTGCTGCAAGAATTGCCAGATCTTCGCAATCTCCCCCATCATTATCTATTGTTTCAATGGGGTAGCGGGGATACTCAAAAGATTCATTCGTATCACTGTCTTTTTTATAATTAAGATTCTGGATAAAAGATGCAGCGAAATTGATTATATCAATATCATTCTTTCCATCGATCTTGTCCAAAAGTAGGTTGGCAATTAGAGTAATATAGTCGTTATCGTAGGAATCAAAAACATACAGGCTGTAATCTTCATTGTAGCTCCGTTTCACACTGCTATAATGCTCATATAGAAACCCTGGATGAGGAATGCTCAACTGCTGATTCTTCCATTTGTATCTCCATTTGAAATCTTTTGTAGGCACATTTTCGCTCATATCAATGGAGAAAGAGCCGGTTCCAATTGTGACTCCTAGTGAATCTTTCAATGATACCGCAAATTCAGAATCTGTAGGGATATTTTCTTTGTAAACAAAACAATCGATGATGTTACTCTTGCCCGGTAGAATAACATTAGGCAATACAGGACCAGTATAAGTTTTAGAATCTATGGATGCCTCTACAGTATGTGGATATGCCGGTGTATCGCCGCTGTTATGTATGGTAAACACCAAGCCGATGAGGGACTTGCCTTTCCACCATTTTTGATCACAAGAGGTAAGGAATAGTTCGGTGCCATCAAAAGAAAATGGTTTTTCAAATATTTTGCTATCATCTTTATCATAAACTTTTAAGATGTATTTGCCTGCTGCAACAGATTCTTTATATGCTGCCAGATAAAGAATGCTAGTGTTTCCCCCATAGAAAATCAAATCTGAGTCGCGCAGATTCTCATCAGGTCCAAAAAGTTTGGCCGTTACAGTGCCAGAGCTGGAAAAATTGAAAGATATGCATGGAAATCCCTCATCATCGCCTACTTCCCAAGAGTTTAACGAAAAACTTGTGCCGAGTATCAAGTCTTCCAATATGCATCCCGAAAGCGAACTAAAACAAACTGTCGCAATGACTGCATAAAATATAATTTTTTTATTTGTATGCATGTGGGCAGTTAAACAGTTAAAGTTTCAAGTTTTTTTTCTATCACATTTCCAAGTCTCTTCATGCCTTCTTCAATTTGATCATTGGAAGCGTATGAAAAGTTAAGCCTCATCGACCTGCCACCGCCACTGTCGACATGAAAAGCTTTGCCATGGACGTATGCTACCTTGCTCTTTATGGCATCAAGAAACATGATTTCAGTATCTATTCCTT
>CAYLOF010000407.1:0-1744 GCA_964385215.1 uncultured Thermoplasmatales archaeon | reverse complement strand
CATTCTAGTCCGTATCCAACAATCCAATCGTTTAAAGATTTTCTTAACGTTTCCGATTTTATAGTAGTTACCCCATCCTCGGATAACGCTGTTCAGTTCACCCATTAGTTCTTTTGGTTTAAGTGGGCGTCTCCGATTTGTTATCACTCTTATTGTATCTTTGAATTTCTTAATTGCATTCTTTCTAGGGGTTGTGTGTAATCTTCCAAATGTTCTTTTAAGTTTGAAGCCGAGGAACTCAAAGTGTCCTCTGTTTACATTGACTATTTTCGTCTTTGTTTTGTTCAACCGTAGTTTCAACCTGGTTAAAATGTCCTTTACTTGTTCCATGGCTTTTTCTACATCTTCTTTTGTTTTGCAGAGGATGACAAAATCATCTGCATAACGAACCATTCGTATGCTACGTATTTTTGTTATCTGTTCATCCATCTCATGCAGATAGATATTTGCAAGTAATGGAGAGATAACACCACCTTGTGGTGTTCCAACTAGTGTTTCTTCTTGTTTTCCCTGGTTCATTGCTCCTGCTTTCAACCAAGATTCAATCAAATTCAACACTTTGCCGTCACTGATTTCATCTGCCACTAAGTTCATTAATAGTTCATGGTCTACCGAATCGAAGAACTTTTCTACATCTGCATCGATAATCCATGTATATCCCTGGTTAATGTAGTTCTTTATCTGTTTCACTGCCTGTTGTGCATTTCTATTAGGCCGATAGCCGTAGCTGCAATCAAGAAATTTCATCTCGAATATCTGTTCAATCACATTCTTAGTTGCCTGTTGTAAAATCCTGTCCTTTACTGTTGGTATACCCAGAGGTCTCACCTTTTTATCACTTTTCGGGATGAATTTCCTTAGCGTTGGCATTGGCATATACATCCCGTTTTTCACTGCTCGTTGAATCTCTCTTAGATACACCTCGCTTTGTTTTTGAAAATCAGAGATACTTTGTTTATCTATCCCTGCACATCCTTTATTGGATTTCACCTTTTTCCAAGCCTCATTCAAATTCTTCATCTCATAAACCTTGTCTATCAGCTGAAAGAATTTCCGGTTTGGAAAATGTTTCCTAAACTTTCTTAGATACTCATACATCCTATGTCTTCCTCATTGACTAAATCCTGACAAATCTACAAAACCTCTCATTTGGTCTTGTGTTACCAAACAATACATATTGTATTGCTAATCTATGATTTGTCTGTATTCAGTTCTCATGAACCAGACCCTTTCACATCAGCCAAGTTTTACCCATCTTTGCTGTTACCAACATTTCATCGGCTTGGCTTCATTGCTACTATGGGTCAGCTGACTCCTCATACAACATCAGTACTTGGCTTTCCCCTAGACAGGGTTATACCTTTCCTTACCTATCTTCCCGAATAGGATTGCATAAGGTCTCCCTTGGTAAGACCATCTGCTTTTATCACATGCCAACCCTGTTACACCATACACCCAAAACATACTTCATTTCCCTATTTCATCTGTATGTCACATCGGATTTCCCCAAAAGTATAGTGGGTCATCGATTGTATGATGCTACATCTAGGTTCACCGGTGTTATGATTTCGGCCTGTGATTTTGTCTGCAGCTTCCTTCACCCATAACCTCACGGTTATAAGCTTGCCATCCAAAACCACTTGCTTGGATGTCAGACCTTTTGGGTCACTTTGACTACCCTTTTGAATAGGGAATTAAAGGGAGTGGACTTTCACCACCTAGCCGATGGTCATGCAAGGCACGC
>CAYLOF010000406.1:0-1749 GCA_964385215.1 uncultured Thermoplasmatales archaeon | reverse complement strand
TTTAGTATCAGGGGAGATTTCAAGAGTGTTGTTACAACAGATGAATTTACAGCTGTTGACCAAACATTATCAACAAATTGGACGCATGGCGGGATGTATAAAGGGAAGTTTGAAATAATTCTTGAAAAAACCTAGGTGAGTTCATTTCAAATTTTTAAAACCACAAGTAACATAAATCATTCCTAAAATATCGCTTTGTGGATAACAAGGAAAAAAAACCAAAAACAATGAAGTTTTCTATCATTCTTAGTGTTATATTTAGTATTACGATTATTGTACTCATTTTGCTCTTTACAATAGATGCGGAAACGTTTAGTTATTTGGCAAGCACTCAAGTACGATATGAATTTTTTGCAGTTGCTCTTCTATTGCAAATCTTCTCATGGTTCATATGGGGTGCTCGTCTAAAAGTGCTGAGCACTGCAAGTGAGAAAAACGTGACTATTAGTTTGTGGAAATCCACCAAAATTGTCATCGCCAATCTGTTTCTTGCTGGCGTTACTCCTTCAATGGCAGGAGGTGAACCTGTACGAATCTATCTTTTAAACAAGGATGGCTTAAGTATTGGTGCAGCAACTGCTTCTGTACTTGGAGAAAGGCTTCTTGATGCAATATTTATTCTGTTATGCGTCCCTTTTGCATTTTTGATTTTTAGAGAGCACATCGACATTGGTTTTATACAAATTGGACTGACGATAGGAATAATTGTATTTTCGATTGGCGTAGGATTATTTGCCATTACGATAAAATATCCTGAAAAAACAAAATCTTTTTTAATCTTTATCAGCACTAAATTGAGTAGATTTTTTAAGAAAGGTGAGAGCAGCATATCAGTTGTAAACAAAATAAACACAGAGGTAGATAACTTTCATAAATGCATGACGTTTTTTGTTTCGGAAGGAAAAAAGGCATTTCTCATAGCAGGTAGTCTCACCATTGCATACTGGGTAACAACATTTATGATACCCTCAATGATTTTTCTAGGTTTGAGACTAGAGCCTTTTTTTGTCTCTTCATATGCAGCCCAGGTGCTGCTAATAGTGATCATCATGATGCCAACAACGCCTGGAAGCGCTGGTGTCACTGAAGGCTGCGTTGCAGGCCTTTACAGTGTACTCATTGGATCATCCCTTGTTGGTATCTTCATTTTAATTTTTAGATTTATCACATTTCATATCAATCTCATCGTAGGATCAATATTTCAATACAGGATATTCAAATCAGTTGCATCGTTTTCTCTGGACACCATCAAAAAACAAAAATAACATTTTCATGAAGTAGATTGCAGTCGTCACATTTTAATAAAGAAAACTCTCTTTATCTCTTTTATTAATTATTCAATATTTACATCCCCTCCAACTCCATCATAATCAGCAAGCAATAATGCTACAAATGTTGTAATCGTTAATCTTTTAAATAGAGTATTTATTATAATAACTGGGAGACTATCAAATGGAGGCTAAAATAATGAAGAGAATTATTGGAATTTTTATTTGTACATTATTAATTGGCACGATTATTCCATTTGGAATAAATGCTACTGAAACATATGATCCGCTTGATGGAGGTTGGCTTGAAGAAAAAAATGGAGTAATGATTTTACATGTAAGTGGAACACATTATGAGATGGGCTATCAACATGGTTATCTTTTAAAAGATGAAATTCAAGAAAATATGCGTGCGTTTTTTAATTTATATGAACAGGAGGGATGGTCATATTATGATGTTTTAGAGGTATGGAATGTTCAA
>CAYLOF010000405.1:0-1759 GCA_964385215.1 uncultured Thermoplasmatales archaeon | reverse complement strand
TTAGCTATCAAATATGAGCGATCTCGACTAAAAGTAAGACCGTATTTTCTACCTGTATTCTTTAAATTGTCATTTCCTTCCATTTTTATACCATACCTCCTCTGAGCTCAATGGTTTTACCCTTTGTAATATCCTCCACCAGAATCTCCCCGATATCACGTGGCAAAATAGAAATATCCGCACCAGTATCCACCAGGACATCCCTAAGATGAATCCATTCACCATCATGGGATTTAACGTCTATTGAGATCAATGGTCTTTTCACTTTTCCAAAGATTCCACTGTCACACTTCTTATAATCAAAACTTTTCTTATGCAATTAAAACTCCCTCTGGAGCATTCCAACTAATAGAAATCTTTTTATCTTTATATTTAGTCTTAACTGCCTCAAGCATCTTCTTCAAATTCTTTCCTTTTAAAATTGGTTGATCTTCAACATAAACCACATATTCATACGTTTTTTCTTTTGTGTTCTTCAACATGTTCCCCATATAATAATAGAAGAATTAATCATATTTAAATAATTTGATGAATCTATTGCCGGTGTCAACTTAACAAAATACTGCCATACAATTATCCCTAGCAATAAACTTTCCCCTAAAAGTAGATTATTTTCATCCTCATGGGTGTCCTTTTGTATCATGAATGTTTTTTACAGTACTATAGATGGGGTCGCATTTTCCTTTGGTAAATAGGTAACAGGTATTGTTTACGAATCTTTAGCCTGTTGATAAAAAGTTAATTACTCCAAATTTTTTTTATTGAATATGTTAGGTTAAACATATCGAAAATCTTTTTTAATTCATCAAATTTTTGTGCTTCTACCAATAAAACCCCTGGACCAATTTTTTCTTTGTTTTTGTTTATCCTTTTCTGTTTTGAGGTATAAAGCCATCGTAATAATTTTCGTTTATCTTTTTCATCGAGGTTTTTTGTAGAATATTGTATTAGCATCACAGGCTTTAATGATGGATGTGGTGTTTTCATTAAAAGCTCTTGAGGTTTTCCCCATATAATCATTCCTTCTTTTGCAATAGTCCATAAAAAATCTACATCTATTTCTTTCATATTGTTTTTGTTGATAAAAACAAAAGAAAACGGATAGAGAAGATCGTGTTTAACAGAAACGGTAGATGCAGTTTCATGAATCATTTCTGCTTCCCGTCCTGTTTCAGGATCATGATCTGTTTCAAAAACCAAAACAATATCAATGTCACTTTTTTTAGACATTTTCCCAGTTACGGCAGAACCAAATAATATCATTCCTGTAAGATTGGGAATGGTATCTGCTTGGGAAACAAAATCAAGCAATGGATATGTAATCTCTTTAGGTATCATATATTCGCCCAGTTTTTCACTTTTTCAATGAATTCTAAACATTGCCGTACTACATTTCCGTTTCCTTTTGAACCATACCAGCGACCTGCTCAAAATGAATCGATTCGTATAAAGATTTCTGCGATATCAACTGCTCCTGCTTTCCGCAATTCTCTAGGAAGACCAACATGACTGTCCACATGCCGCCCATATTTTGTTTCCATTCCTACAGCAATCATGTGCTGCAACAATCCGTATGTTAATTCGACAACGGCAACCACGTGCTTTCCATCAGGATCGGGTAGCAATTCCTGTAAACTGTTTTCAATTTCTTGTGCTTTTCTTTTATGTCCATCAGCATTCATCATAAGTGATATCAAACAACCAATTTAAAGAAAGAATTCCACCTGGTCTATAGCGAACGAAGTGAGCGTTGACCGGT
>CAYLOF010000404.1:0-1759 GCA_964385215.1 uncultured Thermoplasmatales archaeon | reverse complement strand
AATGCTGTGGGAAACCTATGAAACAGCTACCACTTGATGTCTGTATTCAGTCAGCTAATGCAGAACAAGCTCGTCCAATGGAAGCAGATGAACCTTGTGATGACGGTCGAGCAGGATAAAATAATAAATAATTTTGTGTATAAAATGTTTGGATATATTTTATAAGCAAATTATGGAGGAATTACTAAAGTATGAATGATATCTCTATAGTATTATGTGGAGAAGCAGGTCAGGGAATACAAACTGTTGAACAATTGTTTACAAAAATAGTTAAAAAAGCAGGTTTCAATGTTTTTTCTACTAAGGAATACATGTCACGTGTTAGAGGGGGCAGTAATTCTACACAACTAAGGATTTCAACAGAACCAGTAAATGCATATATCAATAGAATTGACATACTCATAACATTAAGCAAAGATTCAATAAAACATCTTGGAAATAGAGTATCCAAAAAAACAATTATCATCGGAGAAAAAAATCATATTAAAAACAATAAAAACTTAAAAGTTATTGAAATTCCATTTTCACAGCATGCAAAAGAGATAGGAAATATTGTTTTTTCAAACACTATCGCCGTTGGTTTATTATCCGCTCTTTGTAAAATTGATAAAAAAGTTGTAACTGAACAGGTCGAGAACTTTTTTTCAAAAAAAAAGAAAAACCTTGTTAAAAACAATATTCTTGCTTTAGAAAAAGGATATAATACGGGATATAATCTTGTTAAAAATGGCAAAGTCCGAATTAATATCTCAAGGCCTAATAAACAAAATAACGATATTGTTCTAAATGGAACGCAGGCGATAGGACTTGGAGTACTAGCAGGTGGCTGTAATTTTATTTCTTCTTATCCGATGTCTCCCTCAACTGGGGTTCTCACCTTTCTTTCTCAACAATCAAATGATTTTGACATTATTGTTGAACAAGCTGAAGACGAAATCTCAGCAATAAATATGGCTTTGGGTGCATGGTATGCAGGTGCAAGAGCAATGGTTACCACATCAGGTGGTGGTTATGCTTTAATGACCGAGGGTGTCAGCTTAGCTGGTATGATCGAAAGTCCTATTGTTATTCATCTAGGCCAAAGACCTGCACCTGCAACAGGTCTTCCAACACGTACTGAACAATCTGATTTGGAACATGCCTTATATTCAGGTCATGGCGAGTTTCCAAGAATTATTTTTGCACCTGGAACGCTTGAAGATGGTTTCCATCTTACACAAAAGGCCTTCAACTTAGCTGACAAATACCAAGTACCGGTATATATTTTGACAGATCAATACTTTGTAGATTCATACTACAATATCCCATCCATAAAGCTTGACAGAATTTCAAATATGAATTATTTTGTAAAAACCAAGAAAAATTATAAAAGATACGAATTAACAAAAAATGGTATATCCCCAAGGGGAATACCGGGATATGGTAATGGCCTTATATGTGTTGATAGTGATGAACATGATGAAGAAGGACGCATTACTGAAAGCATGGATATCCGGACAAAAATGGTTGATAAACGCCTAAGAAAATTAAAAGAAATAATTAAAGAGACATTACCGCCCAAGCTTATTGGAAATAAAAATTACAAAACATTGATTATTGGATGGGGATCAACGTTTCATATTATAAAAGAGGTGCTTGAAAAGATTAACATTAAAAATATTTCATTTCTGCATTTTAACCAGATATATCCAATACACCCGAATACTTTAAAGAAAGAATTCCACCTGGTCTATAGCGAACGAAGTGAGCGTTGACCGGT
>CAYLOF010000403.1:0-1766 GCA_964385215.1 uncultured Thermoplasmatales archaeon | reverse complement strand
AGGTAGTGGATTGTAAAAATGTTCTTGTTACCATGGGTGGAGGATCATGGCTTCACGGTATTGTCCAGATTGATAAAAAAAATCCTGATGATCCAAAAAAAGCAATTGAAGCGGCGTTTAAAGGTCATAAGAGCATGAAACATGTAGTAATTGTTGAAGAAGATGTTGATATTTACAGCCCAAATGCTGTGGAATGGGCTATTGCTACACGTTTCCAAGGGGATAAGGATCTTGTTGTAAAACCCAATCAATCAGGCAGTTCCCTCGATCCTTCTGGTAAACATGAGCCAGGTAAGAAGACGCAGACTGCGAAAGTAGGTGTGGATGCTACCATCCCATTTGATATTGATAAAAGCAAATATGAAATTGTAAAGTACAAAAAAGTTGATCTCGATGATTACCTCAGGTGATGGTAAATATAAAGTTTGGTTAAAGCAGATAGAACTGGGCAATGATAGGGTTTATATTTTGGGTGGAGGAGAAAAAACGCATCTTGGTGGCATGGTTATCTGTGAACCCGGAAAAGAAACCAATGTAATACGCTTAGGAACGCACTATGATCATGTTGTGTTGAAACCTATTGCAGAAAAAGCATGTGGAAAATATAATACAAAGGCAGTTGCTCTTGGCGGTGTACATATAGATAATGCTTCAAAAGAAGAGATTGATAAAATTGTTGAAAACTGTAGGAGTTTAGTAAAATGTATTTAACGAAAGAAGAAGAAAAAATGCTAGAAGGTGAAAAAGGAGAAGTACTTGAGAAAATGTTCAGATTGATTGTTAGGTTAGGGGACATTTATGATGCTGACAAGATGATACCTGTTGGCTCTGTCCAAGTTGCAGGCGTGTCCTATAAATCTATTGGCGATCCTGGAACTGAATTTTTAGAGGATATGGCTTTGAAAGGTACCAAGGTACAGGTACTTACTTATCTTAATCCTGCCGGCATGGATCTTGAGGACTGGAGCAAACTTGGAGTCCCTAAAGATTTTGCAAAGAACCAACTTCGCATTATGAGTGCATTTAAAAAGATGGGTATTGTGGTTACTTCTACGTGTACGCCGTATCTGGCTGGCAATCTTCCAAGGTTTAGGGAACACATTGCTTGGTCAGAATCTTCTGCTGTTTCTTTTTCAAATTCCGTTATTGGTGCAAGAACTAATAGAGAGGGCGGGCCTTCTGCTCTTGCTGCAGCTATATGTGGTAAAACACCAAACTATGGATTGCATTTATGGGAAAGAAGGCAACCTACGATTAAAGTCAATGTAGACGCAGACTTAGATTTCAACTCAGATTTTGGTGCATTGGGCTACTTTGTTGGTAAGCAAGTGAAAAACAAAATTCCTTACTTCGCCGGAATAAAAAATGCAAATACTGATCAATTAAAGGCTCTTGGTGCTGCAATGGCTGCTTCTGGGGCTGTTGCGTTGTATCATGCTGAAGGGCTCACACCTGAAGCCGATTTGATTGAGAAAGGTGGTTTGGAAACAATCGATGTCGGTAAAAAAGAGCTTGAAGAAACATATGAAAAATTAAATACTGGTACAGATCCAGATATTGTAATTCTTGGATGTCCTCATGCGTCTCTTAGAGAAATTGCATATCTTTCTGAAAAGCTCAAAGATAAAAAACTGAAAAAACCTGTTTGGATATGTACCTCTAGGATGATGAAAGAGACTGCTGATAGAATGGGCTTTACTGAAATAATTGAAAAGGCAGGCGGCAATATTGTTGCCGATACTTGTATGGTTGTTTCACCAATTGAG
>CAYLOF010000402.1:0-1766 GCA_964385215.1 uncultured Thermoplasmatales archaeon | reverse complement strand
ATGTAACATAACTTTCGGCCATGACACCTAAACTTTCAAGACTTTGTTTTTGCTCCTGTCTATGTTCCCACATGTATTGATTTGCTTTAGCCATAAAATAAGATTTAAGGGAACCACCAGAGGTAACCGTGACAACCAATCCTTGCGAAAATTCTTTAAATTTCTGAGAAGGCGTTCTTTTGATATTGGCCCTAATCGAAGTGAGAATATCATTACCCAACAGTGCAACATCTCTGTAAATCCAAGCAGCTTCTTCTTTGACTTCTCCATATATCTCCTGCTTGGAGAGACTCTTAAAACTCTCAGTAGGTGTGACGCCCGCAGAAGTCATGGCTGAAATGAAATTCAAAGCATAAGCAAGATCTATATCTATTTTCTTACCACGTGCCTTTGCCCTACTACCAGGCAAGAGTAGAAAAACAAAATATATGCTAATACCAATTAAAGCCGGAATAATAAGAAATAAAATTATCATCACAGCATCCAAAGAAATACCAAGTAATGGCAATACTGCAAACACCAATATGGAGAAAACTATAAGTGATATCATAAATCCCAATAGGGAATTAAGCATTGCAAACGTTAGATATGCTGCCCCTCTGATTTCCATATGTGCAGATTCTAAATTGTTTACTAGCTTGTCACTCACTTTTTTCTCAGCAATTCGTCCAAACCACTTGTAGCTAAGCTTTTGTTGTTTAGTTAGAGGCATTGATCATCCTCCTGAATTTTTTCTCCCTTTTCTTTAACGGATTTTCCATTCACTTCATTTGTTTTTCTAAATTTTTTCTGATCATCTATTTTATTGATGTCGCTTATTTCAGGCCCCGTCATGCCTTTTTTTATCTTTTCAATTAATTCATCAGGTGACTCAACATACGAAGCTACCAAACCTGCAACATCTTCAAAAGACCTAATCTTGTTTTCACGCATCCAGTGAAGTAGTTCTGTCCTTCTTGAAAGCTCTTCCTTCATTTCTTTTTTACTTATGCCCATCTGACTGCTTAAGCGTTCTAACATATAGCTTTTACCTGAATAAACAAACTTGTCTTCAACAGGGTCCCAGTGGAAAACTTCATTTGTCAGAATCTCTTTTGTCGCAGGATCAATATCAATAATTTCTATGACCTGTCTGCATCTTCTTACGTGTTTATTGCTAACACGCGTGTTTATCTGAATGGATACAACATCTAAAGATTGCAACATAACACGAGGTATATCAATTGGTTTGCCTTCCAACCTATGAATAAGAGATTTAGCAGAATCGGCATGAAATGTAGAATATGTTGTATGTCCTGTGGCCATTGCTTGGAACAGTACATATGCTTCCTTGCCCCTTATCTCTCCCACCAAAATATACTCGGGCCTCTGTCTAAGAGCTGCTTTCATAAGATCGTATAAATCTATTTCACCGACTACTTTACCATTTACAACTTCGCCAAAACCTGACCTAGAAACACCGGGTATCCAATTGGGATGAGGAAGGTTAATTTCTCTGGTTTCTTCAATAGAAACAATCTTAGATTCATAGGGAATGAACAAACACAAGGCATTTAACGTAGAGGTTTTACCAGATGCAGTACCGCCAGCAAAAAGAGCGTTAGCACCATTTTCCACAGCCAACCACATATATGCAACTATATCAGCAGACATGGTGTTGTAACTGATCAGGTCAGTAGGGGTAATAGGATCATCACGGAATTTTCGTATAGTAAATGTAGAACCTTTCGTAGTAATCTCTGTGCTAAGCGTCATCTGGATTCTAG
>CAYLOF010000401.1:0-1772 GCA_964385215.1 uncultured Thermoplasmatales archaeon | reverse complement strand
CTTTTTGATGGAAGATTTTAAGATTTAGCAAAACTATAAATATACACCGATACTATTCATATTACATATAAGTACATCATAACTGGTATTTTTAAAATCTAGTTTTGTATTGGTATATTATAGGATATATCAGGCAAGTATTGGCTTCTTTTAACTACTGGTGTATAAAGATACAATGTTCACAATAAATGGAGGTGACATAAAATGAATGAAATAACTAAAAAATTAAATACTTTAGTAAAAAAATCTGGGAATAATCTTACTATTATCTCAAAAATGTGCAATGTAAATACTAGAAGTCGTTTTGTCAATTGTGAAATAGTTGATTAAAATTAATTAAAACAACTTAAAAATTTAGGAGGTAAACAATGATAAATAAAGAAATCATAGAAAAGATTGAAAAAATTCATAGAATAAGGAAAAAACTCAATGATGTTGAATTTAA
This sequence comes from uncultured Thermoplasmatales archaeon, assembly GCA_964385215.1. Classification (GTDB taxonomy): domain Archaea; phylum Thermoplasmatota; class E2; order DHVEG-1; family DHVEG-1; genus DAOWHD01. The sequence goes on along the minus strand of CAYLOF010000401.1, from coordinate 1,327 downwards.
ACTTCAAAAACAATTATAGATAAATATATTACATCAATCATGAATTGATAATATTTAACACAATTTACGAGTTAAACCTTCTTCAACCTGAGTTCACCATTGCCCTACCGTCTGATATGCACGTTTACCTACATTCAACATATGGGTGTGGAGAAGGGCACATCCTGGGTATTATGCCAAGTACAATAAGAAACGATAGTAGTAATCCAAAACCAATTTTTTGAACATAAAGATGTGTTTAGTTACGTTTTTAAGATATGAGCACATATTAAATTGTAGCATTTGGGGGAGACTACGAAAATGAAAAAGAAAACTAAGGAAAACACTTGTAGTATTTGTGGTGTTATAATAGAAGCAGGTTTAGACCATTGTGATAAATGTAGAAATAAATATAGGGTTTAATGTTACAAAATTGTAGATTTAAAGGGATATTAAGGATAAGGTGAAATGATGAATAAAAAGGCAGAGTTATTAACTAGAAATACTCTATTTATTGAAGAAAGGACTCAAATAACTCCACATAAACCAAGATATTCTGGAACAAAAAAATATTCATTATAATGATTTGATTTACATTGTCGGCAACATACTGATGATACTGATAACTGTCTTATTGATTGTGTTTATAGTAGGGTGGCGTGAATGAAACCGATTCTTTATAAATTAAAATACGTTATTGGATTTGAATTAAGGAGGAAGGTGATATGAGTAAAGACAAGGGCAAAAGAGATGTATCTCCAGATAAGAAACCTGGACCTTTAACAAAGAAGGAAAGAAAGAAACGTAAGAAAGAGAGAAAAGAAAAACATGTCTTGCGGTAAATGATAATGCAGATACTATACTAGGGTGGTTTGGCGATTTAATCTTCAAGGACATCGCGTAGGTGTTCTTCTTTCATCTTGATTTTTCGTATTGTATGGTCTATCCTTTTGATTTTTTTGAACGATCGATAAATAAAATAGGTCCCTAAAAAAACAAGGATAAAGCAGATGGTTAGCAATGGAATGATAAAATGAAGGACTGCAGAAACATCATAATATCTTGATGTTGCGATTAAAACGGTGAATACAGATAGGGGTAATGTAAAAATAGCTATCGCCGTTCTCAAAACAGCAAGAGACGTTCGCTTGTCAGCCAGTAATACACTTATTGTGTTATATATTTGTGATGTTTCTCTTTTTGTACCTATAGTTAACACCTTTCAACCAAAATGATACGTTGTTGTTTTATTTAAAGTATTTTAGAGGATTATAGAAAAATCTTCAGAGGTTCCACCTTCGATTTGGTATAATCTGTCTTTATACTAATTTTTAACACCTTTTTATCC
>CAYLOF010000400.1:0-1773 GCA_964385215.1 uncultured Thermoplasmatales archaeon | reverse complement strand
GATGTCTCGGTGCATGCGCTTTAGGGCCTTTGATGGTAGTAGATGGAAAGTACTACGGGCAGATGAATGCAAAAAAAGTTGCCCCGACTCTTAAAAAATATTCGAAGAAAAAATAGAGATGAATTGTTATGATCCAACTTAATGTAGAATGTCCTTATTGTAAACACAGTTTGCTGGATGAAACTCACACTATTGATGGATATCCGGCCACACACATACTATTTGAATTAAAAGGTAGAAAAGGAGAATTGTATCTGAGTTCCCTTTACGGAAGTTATGCTTCAGAGATTCCTGATTTAATATCTGATGGAGATGATCCGTCGCTCTTTTGCCCGTGGTGTAACGCCAGTTTGATGAGTACTAGAATATGCGATAAATGTAACGCCCAAATGGCATTAATGAACCTGGCAGATGGGGGGATCATCCAGATATGTTCGCGCAAAGGATGCAAGAGGCACCTCCTTGAATTTGAAGATTTAGAGACAGAATTGAAAACATTTTACAATGTGTATTCAACGTTTTTTAAGGGATAATGATGAAAAAAATAGAGAATCTTTCAGATCTTAAACAAATCAAACAAAGCATCATTAAAAAAACAAGGAAAGAGAAGCAACTGGTAACCGTCTGTGGTGGTACAGGTTGTCAGGCCTCTGGTTGCAAAAAAGTAATTGGTGCATTCAAACGAGAGATCAAAAAAAGAGGTATTGAAAATAAATTAGAATTAAAAGTCACAGGCTGCCATGGTTTTTGTGAAAAAGGTCCAATTGTTGTTATTCATCCAAAAGGCATTTTTTATCAAAAAGTGCAATCAAAAGACGTTGAAGAAATTATTTCAGAAACTGTTCTAACGGGTAAGATTATAGAGCGTTTACTTTATGTTGATCCGCTCAGTGGCAAAAGGAGCACGTATGAAAAGGATGTGCAGTTCTATAAAGGTCAACACCGTGTTGTTTTTGGCAAGAATGGACTAATAGATCCATACGAAATAATGGATTATTTTTCAATTGATGGGTATGAATCGACAGGAAAAGCTCTATGTAACATGCAACCCGATGAAATTATAGATGAGGTTAAAAAATCTGGACTGAGAGGGCGTGGAGGTGCAGGTTTCCCCACTGGATTTAAATGGGGTTTTTGTAGAAAGGCAAAGGGCGATACGAAATATGTCATCTGTAATGCAGACGAAGGAGACCCTGGCGCATACATGGACCGGAGTTTACTTGAAGGAAATCCTCACAGCATACTTGAAGGAATGATCATAGGAGCATATGCAATAGGTGCCAACGAAGGATTTGTTTATATAAGGGACGAGTACCCCATTGCAGTAAAAACAATAAAAAATGCAATAAAACAAGCAAGGCAATATGGACTTCTTGGCAAAAATATTCTGGATTCTCATTTTGATTTTGATATAAAAATTGTCCGAGGTGCTGGAGCGTTTGTATGTGGAGAAGAAACAGCACTCATAGCATCCATTGAAGGGAAAAAAGGTGAACCAAGACAACGTCCGCCATTTCCCGCACAAAAAGGGTTATGGAACAAGCCTACAAACATAAATAATGTTGAAACATTGGCAAACATTCCACTTATTATCTCAAAAGGTGCAAAGTGGTATTCTAGTATTGGTACTGAAAACAGTAAGGGAACCAAGATATTTTCACTTGTAGGGAAAATAAACAACACAGGACTAGTAGAAGTCCCAATGGGAATCACCCTAAAAGATATGATCTATGGCATAGGTGGGGGAATTCCTGAAGGAAAATCATTTAAAGC
>CAYLOF010000399.1:0-1773 GCA_964385215.1 uncultured Thermoplasmatales archaeon | reverse complement strand
TGTTGAAATTATGAATTTGAAAAACCAGGAGAAACTTAATTCAGGATATCACACATTAAAAAATATGATATTGGGTTGTGTTGGGACAGATGTAGCTCTTCATCCTATGGGTAACAAGCAAAAAAATATTGTAATCTTTGTAACATTCTACTAATCCTGATTTAACCAACCATGCAGTAGCTTCAAAGTTTCTTTATTATCATCAGTTTTACCATCAAGACAATTACCAGAAGATAGCTAATTATCAAAAGGAACGCCGATATAATATTTCCAGAAAGCAATAGAGGTACAGAAATTGTGCTAAGAGCAAATATCATTATTACAACTATACGAAGTTTGGTGAGAGCGTTCATTTCCGAAAAGGTCGTTATATCAAAGTTTTTTAGATTTTTTACTTTTGATTGTTTTTCTGCCATTTTTTCACCATTAACCATTTTGCAAGTTTACTTATTAAGAGCTTGTTGTACAACTGTTACCCACCGAACCTAACTATTATTAAAAAAGGTTAGATGAATCATTTATTGTAGATTTGTTTGACAGTTGACCATATATGTTATACCCGTACTTTAAAAGATACTTTTCTAATACTATTTTATTGTACTGCCACTCGATGACAAATGTGTCTTTATATGTGCACTACTTAGCCAGCTCTACATTTTTATAAATTTGATAAAGAATGCAGTTTTCCTCGCCAGGACAAACTATATCGTTAGGAGTTAAATTGCATCCAGGAGCTTCGGGGTGTCTTATTTTTGATTTGAAATTACATTTTTCTATCATTTTTATCCTGACCCTCTTTAACAACTATTTACTTATAAAACCAATTGGCATATAAAAAAATTAGATTGAAAAAGGATTAAAAGGAAAAATATACTTTTAATAAATTAGCTGTATCAATAGTTGTATTTCTCAAAATATTCATCAATTTCTTTTACTACTGATTCATAGTTCGCATCAACTTTCGGTTTTCCATTAAACTTTTCATCAACTTCTTTTACTACCGATTCATATTTTTCATTCAGTTCCATTTTTCTACACCTTCCAGGTTATATCATGTAATCGTCTATTGCCCATTATATATAAATTCAACCTGTTAAACTGTCAAAATGAAAAAGTGACGAACTTAGAATAAAGAGACGTTCTAAAAAAACGTCTGCATATATGATTTTATCAAAATTGTCTTACTACTGCATTTCAATAGATGGAACTTGAGTTGGATTGCGAAAGAGGCAGTTATTTTTTCTTTGCTTCTTTGATTAATCCTTCAATGTCTTCTCTTGCATCTATTATTGCTCTTTCTGCATTTTCTAGCCACAACATTGCATTTTCAGCTCTTCTGATTATCTCTACTTTATCCATTCACTTCCCTCAAACCATGGTTTCATAGCATGCATCCACTTATGAAAACAATTGGAATTAATAGACCAAACTAAAAAAGATATGGGCAGGTGATTTGACGATTTATTGTCCAGCAGTTTTTTTTATTTCTTCCTGCATTACTTTGTCTAATTTCTTATCTACCTTCTGTTCTCTTGCAATAATTGACATATCAGCAAGTATCTGATCCCATAGAACTTCTTGATCAAGCGCATAATACCACATATCGAGTTTCTTTTCACCATCTGCCTTTTTAAAGTCATCTAAAAATTCCTTTTTATCTTCTTCTTCCATTTATGATCACACGCTACTAAATTGAATACAATAATACTTTATAAACTTGTTTTTTTGCACGACAAAATCTCGTTAATACGAACGTTTAATATGTCTTCAGAT
>CAYLOF010000398.1:0-1783 GCA_964385215.1 uncultured Thermoplasmatales archaeon | reverse complement strand
ACTATTCCTAGATTAGAGTCATATGCTGGCTTTTCGCCTAGCTGAAGCTCTGCATCATATTCTTTGATATCTTCTAATTGTTTGAATTTATATGCATCTTCAGCCATCCCTATCATCGTTCTAAATGTCTGTATTTTTCTAGATTCCTTCTCTCTGCTAATTTGCTCTTTAATGCTAGAAATAATTGCAGGAATCTCTTGAAGAGTTACTGTCAGAAGTATCTTTTTCCAAAACCAATTATATGTTTTACTCCCACGTGCATTAATATGTTCTGGAGGTTTATTGGGAAACAATATAATTTTTCCACCAAGAGATCTATGCTTTTTCCTCCACTCATTCCGCTTTTTGTCAAGTTCTCTTTTTCTGTTGCTTGCTTTTGACATTATAGCTGCCTTCTTTTGGGGATTTTCCATTACTATTAAAGGTCACATACTTTAAGAATCTTATCAATTTACTATTTTTTATAATTATCGGAATATCTGTATTCAATATTGCAACTTCCTTCGATGCTTACCATACAAGGGCCAACAGGGTTATCAGGTGTACATTCCGCTCCAAATAGAGGGCATTCCTGTGGTGACAACAACCCTCTTAATAATTCCCCGCACCGGCATCCTTTAGGCTCTTTAATCTCCCTATCGCTCAATTCATCTAGATCATCTGCAAATTTATTCCGCGCATCATACTTTCCAAACGCACTCTTTAGCATAAGACCTGATTGTGGTATAACTGGGAACCCTCTCCATTTTATATCTCCTGGCTCAAAGACTTCGTCAATTGCCTTTTGGGCCTTTATGTTTCCCTTTTCCTTTACGGCACGAGCGTATTCGTTTTGAACATATGCTTCTCCATCACCAATCTGTTTTACAAGCATCCATACGGCCATTAGAATATCAATAGGTTCAAAACCTGTGATAACTTGAGGTACGTTATAATCTTGAGAAATAAATTCGTAAGGTCTCGTTCCGATAATTGTCGATACATGACCAGGTTCAATAAGACCATCGATTTTTATTTCTCCCATATCAAGTAAAGTCTTTAGGGCGTAAGGTATAGTACGATGACAACATAAAATGGAAAAGTTACTTGGAGGATTTTTCAGTAAAACAGAGGCGGTAGTGGGGGCTGTTGTTTCAAAACCAACAGCCATGAATACTACTTCTTTATCTTTGTTTTTTTCTGCAATAAGAACAGCGTCGTCTATTCCATATACCGTTCGAACATCGTACCCTTCCATTCGCATGCTTTGCAATGATTGTTTTTCACCAGGAACGTTTATCATATCACCAAAAGTTGTCACCGTTTTACCTTTTTGTGCTATTAGTAGCATTTCCTCGATTTCTCTCTGAGTTGTGACACAGACAGGACACCCGGGTCCCTGACCGATCTCGATGCCACATTCTTTAAGCAAGACGTCCAAACCATGTTTTACCAATGTGTCTTGATGTGTTCCGCAGACATGCATAAATTTAAGATTTACATCCAATTTTTTTATCTTTGTAACTATTTCTCTTGCTAGTTTTTTATCCCTAAGTGAAAACACTAGGTTTCCTCCTCTGCGGATAACATTTCTCTAAAAAGATCTAGTGTCTCTTGAGCTTCTTTTTCATCTAATTTCTCAATTGCAAAGCCGGCATGAACAAGTACATAGTCGCCAGTTTTCACGTCGACAAGAGTAACATTAGCTTTACGTTTGGTACCATCTCCATAGTCTATGGTTGCACTCTCTTTTTTATTGTCGATTTCTACGATTTTTCCAGGTATTGCTAGACACATAATTTTG
>CAYLOF010000397.1:0-1787 GCA_964385215.1 uncultured Thermoplasmatales archaeon | reverse complement strand
GCAAGCTATTTGTTTACATAAGTTTACAGATTAGTTTTATACTGGCATAAAACTTGCACTTCATCTCTATTAAGAAAATGGAGGTAGAGATGAGAAAAATGATGGTCGTGCCAATATTAGCAATCGCTTTATTCAATGTTATCATATCGCTCAATGCAAAAGAAGTTTACACCGTAAAGTTTGAGAAAAGTGATTTATCATTCTCAAATTTAGACAGCTTTGATATAGCCAATATCAAAGAATGCATACCCTCTGCACAAATAGGGACTCCTCTTCTTCCTGTAAAAAGGATTGAGATTCTAATTCCTTCCGACAAAGAATTATCGAGTATTGAAATTTTGAACAAAACACTTATTCCCATTCAAGGAACATTCAAAATTTATCCGCAACAACCTCCGCAAATGCTCAATAAGCAACATATTTCTGAACAACTCGTAATCGACAATAATATATTCGGGAGTTCCGCACCTTTTCCCAAGAGTCCCGTAGCCTTTGTAGAACAGGAGGACATCGGTGGATATAGGCTCATCGCATTTAATGTTACTCCACTTATTTACATCCCTTTACAGGGAAAACTCTTTCTCGTAAAAGAAATAGCTTTCACTCTTCAATTGATTAAAAACCACAAAACATTGATGAAACCAGTAAGAAGAAGTGCATATGGCAATTCATTCGTGACCTCCATAATAAGAAAAAGAATTTTTAATCCCAAGGAACTTAGAGAAAACGCAATCAACATAAAGATAGCTTCCTACGACAAACAAAACCCTGATGAAACAATCAAAAAACCATCTCTTGAGGGTTCCCCAAAAGATTTCATAATCATTACAGATGCAACCCTTGAGAGTAGTTTCGAGAATCTTGCATCAATCAAAAGAAAACAAGGAATTCTTACATATGTAGCAACAACACAATGGATAAGAGACAATTATGTCGGAAGAGACCTTCCTGAAAGGATGAGAACTTTCTTAAAGGATGCCTTTGTGTATTGGGGAACCACCTGGGTCCTGCTGGGTGGTGATATTTCATTAGTTCCAACACGTTTTTCGAATTTCTCAAGTTGGGAATTCAAAGGACAAATTCCCACGGACCTGTACTTCTCTGATCTTGACGGAGACTGGGATGCTGATGGTGATGGTCTCTTTGCCGAATATGTTAATGGATGTAATATTGACAGCGTGGAAGGTAATCCTGACTTGTTCGTTGGAAGAATCCCTGTGGAGACAAATGAAGAAGTTCTAGGCTACATAAACAGGATATACACCTACGAATTTGCTCCGGATACTTCTTACACGCAAAAAACACTTTTCCTCGGAGCATCAATTTCAGGCGGAGGGACAGACGGTTGGGGAGCATTGTTGAGCGAGTCTATTATTTCCTCTTATATCCCCTACAATGTCCTTCCTTACAGACTTTATGCGCCTAAAATCGATTCCCTTCAAAATCCACCAAGATGGATTGGTGATGAGGAACTTACAGGTTTTAGCGCTATTTCAAATAAAAATACGGGTTTTAATATCATTAATCACTTAGACCATGGGGCAACTGATGCAATTGGGACAGGTGTTATGAGTGGATGCGGATACATTCACTGGTATGATGCGGACAATTTAACAAACTATTCAAGACCCTCTATTTTGTGGTCTATTGCTTGCAGCTCAAATGCGTTTGATATGAATTCCGTTTCAGAACATTTTGTAAATTCACCTGGTGGGCTTGCCTTTATTGGTAACTCCAGGACAGGGTGGACAAGCCAGGCATTTCAGGACTGTGCTTTCTTTCACTCA
>CAYLOF010000396.1:0-1789 GCA_964385215.1 uncultured Thermoplasmatales archaeon | reverse complement strand
GTATATCTTGTCAACGTTATTGCTGATTGATTGCTGTTTTTCCGATTCTATTGAAAATATATTATTAAATTAACCGATATTTTTATATAAATAGTAAATCATATTAGTTATTGAACTGAGGAAAAATAGAAAATGGCCAAAAAAGCAGAAAAAAACAAAAATTTCATAATATTGTTATCCATTTTGACCGTAGCGATTATCGTTGTTGTTGGAGCCTATGTTGCATTTTTAGGTGGACAAACAGAAAAAACTGAAGAACCAGAACAGGTTGAGGAGGCAGATGACCGTATCAGTCCTTTAACAAATCAAGGATTAATTTTTGAAATTAAACGAATGCGCCATAGAGGTTTAATCGATAAAATTATGAAAATAGGTACATCATGGCGCGATCCGCCTCAATTCTACTTTATCACGATGATAGATGGTCAGGAATATATTAGTAAAGATGTATCATCTAGAAAAGGTATAACGGAGACTTTTTTTGCTGAATGGGACACCATGTTAAAGGAAAATAAAATTACACGTGATGTCATGGAAGAACAAGAATCTTCAGAAATTACTTTACAGATTATGGAAAGGGAAAAAACCGGACTATTGGGCCTTAGATCACAAGACGCTAAAAAAGAGGAGATAAAACTAACTTATAATTATAAAACAGGTAGATGGGAAGGAGACGATTCATTCAATGATACTGATGGATATGGCCACTATGTCGGAGATGACTTTGAAATATGGTTTAATGTTTATCAAACAGATTTTGATCGTGATGGAATTCCATACTGGACTGAAGTGAACAGCCTTAAAACCAATCCTAAGGTTGATGATTCGCAACTTGATCCAGATGAGGATGGCATTCCAACAACTTGGGAATGGAAATGGGGATATCCTCACAATGTAAGCAACAATCATTCCATACTTGATCCAGATGAGGATGGATTGGAAAATATCGAAGAATATCGAATGGCTAAATGGTTTGCAGACCCCTTTTCTCAAGATATGTACCTTGAAGTAGACGGCATGGAAAAGAAAGGATTATTTGATATTGAACATGTGTTTTGGAAAGAATCACAACAAATTCTTATAGAACGATTCGCACAGCACGGTATTAATGTTTACATAGACGATGGGTGGCCCGATGGACCAATCAATGGTGGCGGTGAAAAGCTAACATATTATGAAAGAATTTCCCAAGATTCTGGAATGATGCTTCAATTTTATAATAATCATTTCCCAGAAGAAAGACAGGGCATATTTAGATATCTGGTAATAGCAAATAGTGCTGGTTTTTGCCACCCTGCAGAATACAACAGGTATGATGAAATGGCCGTCGGCAATGGACTTAGTCGTATGATAAGTATTACTAGAAGAGCATTCACGCCAAGAACATGGCGAATTGCACTTGCATCAGGTACTATGCATGAACTTGGACATTCACTAGGGATCGGCCCATGGAATGTTCCTGGAAATGACAACATAACATATACTGAAGGAAGGGATGCAAAACAAGAATATCTTGAAAAACATGGGAATTATATGAGCGTCATGAATTATTATTATATATGGGACCATACTATTGCGGATTACTCCGATGGAACACATGGATCAGGGGATGTAGATGACTGGGAAATGTTTGATTTGACTTTTTTCCAAACAGAGGGTAAAGTTGTTGAAGATCCCGGCTTTGAACTACCCGGGGAAGAAGAAATTTGATGATATAACTTCTAATTTTAGATAAAATAAGTTTTTCCTGCAAATAGTTGATATAGAAAAACTATATTCTTTGTTTTTG
>CAYLOF010000395.1:0-1790 GCA_964385215.1 uncultured Thermoplasmatales archaeon | reverse complement strand
CTGGCTGTTTTTTTCCTTCATACAGATCAATTGCCGATTTGACATAAACGTTTACCATCTCACCAAAAAACCATCTGCCATAATCCGCATCTGCTCTAGCAGGGCTACCAACATAACCATCCTTTAAACCTAATTGTTTAAACGTTTTCCCAATAACACTTGGCGACTGTAAATCCCGATAGATGTTTTGTAACTTTTTATAAGACCCGTCAACAAGATATGGATACTGGTATTTCATAAGTGAGGTTTCCCTAAAACCTGCATGTACCTCTTTACTTGTATCAAAACCTAACTTTGGCTCTCTTTTTTCCACTTCATTATTAAAAAAATATGGACCCCATGGTTCACATACTCTCATATCATATTTCATCATCAACCGTTTCATGGCTGAATATATACCTTTAAGATGTGCTATGGCCATATGAGCTGTAGATATCACCATAAACTTGGATCCATGTCTAGCAAGAGCGGATCCAACACTGTAAACTATCTCTCTAACTACCTTGCTGCTGACAGAAATACTTCCAGGGAAATCAGTATTAAACTTACAGGATCCCACCGGAATTGCAGGCAGCAGAACATAAGTTAGTTCCGGCTTTTTCTTATTCAAAATTTTAATTGCCTCAGTGGCGGTATCCTTTGCTGTTAAAAAATCTGTTCCAACGGGTAAATGCGGACCATGTTCTTCTAATGGACTTATTGGCAAAAAGAAAATTGTTTTGTCCTTATCTAATTCTTCAATCTGTTTCCAGCTAAGCTCATCTAGTTTGATCACCTTAGTTGTGTACTTAATAGCATTTTTTTTTGATTTCATGTAGCTGTAGTCACCTCACATCCATCCTCCTTTACAATAACGGTGTGTTCTTTTTGTGTAACAATACCTCTGTTTTGTTCAACGAGTTGAGAATAATGTGTTATGAGACCTAAAAAAGAAAGCCTTCTTAATGACATATTTATATTACTTGACATATCCGTACACCACCGTTGTGCAAACGGAAGCGTTCTAAATCTGGCCCGCATCCTGTTGAATAAAATCTTGGATCTATTATCCCTAACAAACCTTGATTTAATGGACGACCCTAGCATGTAAATGTTGCTTCCATTCCCTGAAACAACATGACCAGATCCATTAGTTGCAAATGGTTCAATAGCTATTGCATCACCTACCTTAGGTTTAACATGGCTAACCATGTTTGAAACACTAGGAACAGACATACCGGAATGAAGTTCATACCGTTCTAAACTATGGCCTGTGAGATTATCAATTGGACTATAACCATACGATTTGATGGTCTCCTCTACAATTTTGCCGATTTCAGAAAGGCTAATGCCCCCCTTCATTATATCTATTGCAGCGTCCAACGCATCCGCTGATGCTTTGATCATATCATCATATTCATGCGTTTCAACCTCAATAGTTATCGCAGTATCAGCAATATATCCATCAACATGTGAACCTACATCTAATTTTACAACATCCCCTCTCTTGAAAACTAGTTTATCATCATTTCTTGGGCTATAATGGGCAGCAAGTTCATTTATGGAAATATTTACTGGAAATGAAAGAGATGCGCCACTCTCTAGTATTTCTGATTCTACATGTTCAGCAATCTCTAAAAAACTGACTCCTGGTTTTATTAACTTTGCACCAGCATCCCTTGCTTCTGCTGCAATTTTCCCAGCACGAAGGTATTTTTCATAAACATCATCATCCATATTTCTAAATCACCGCCAATATATTGTGTTTTGCTATGGCTCCTTCACGGATTATTTTTGGTCGCTCATAAGTA
>CAYLOF010000394.1:0-1792 GCA_964385215.1 uncultured Thermoplasmatales archaeon | reverse complement strand
ATACATGCTTGAATAGACTTAGGTGCTTCCGCAGTTCCGACTATGTATATTCCCTCAGTAGTAGTATCGACTGGAGCAATTTTTACATGTAAAGGAGATAAAAAGCCATCCATTCCATATTGTAAATGGAGTAACTCTGCCATCTCTTTAGTACCTTTTGATGGCTCTAACGCTGTAGCAAGCACTATTAAATCAGGTTTAATCTGTAAGAACTTGTCTGTGGCTTTGTCAAATACATCGAAATATAGCTTCCCATTTTGGTCTTCCATTATTTCAGATGGTCTGCCCATAATCATTTTGACATCAGCTTCTCTGAGCATCCGATAATATTCTTCATATCGTCTCCCAGGAGCTCTAATGTCAATATAGCACATATTTATAACGGCATCTGGAAGTTTACTCCGGGTGATCTTAGCGTTCTTGCTAGAATACATGCAGCATATGTTGGAACAATATTCTTTATGCCTTTGGTCCCTAGATCCTGCACATTGTATGAAGGTTACCGCTTTTGGCGCCTGGCCAGTGGAGGGGCATATTATTTTTCCTCCGGTTGGCCCCGATGGAGTTATCATTCTTTCTAACTGTAACCCATTGATTACATCAGGATGTTCATAATTATATTCTGTACCAGATAAATCCATCTGTTGATAGCCAGTAGCTACAGTTACTGCTCCTATTTTCAATTTCCTGGCTTTTGCTTTTTGGTTATATTCTATTGCATCTGCTGGACATATTTTTTCACATACTCCACATTTGCCTTTTGCAATCTTCAAGCAAGCGTCTTCCTCAATAACCGCTATCTCAGGAACGCATGAATCAAAGGGTATATGGATAGCTTTTGTTTCTTCCAATCCTAATTCATAGTCAGATGGTATCGATACAGGACACTTCTCGGTGCACAATCTGCATCCAGTACATTTATCTGGATTAACATATCTTGGTGTGGTGCTTACAGTAGCTATGTATTCACCAGGTCTTCCAGAAAAATCGACAACTTCAGATAATGTCATTAACTCAATATTTGGATGAGAATTTACTTCGTTCATTATTGGTGAAACGGTACACATTGAACAATCATCTGTGGGAAACGTTCTCCCTAGTTTTGTCATGTTTCCGCCTATAGATGGGCTTTTTTCTACTAAATAAACATGAAAATCTTTATCTGCTAGTTCTAAGGAGGCATGCATGCCAGCTATTCCAGCACCTATAACTAAAACATCTCGGTTAAGATGAACTTCTTTGGTCCCAATGGGCTCATGATATTTTACCTTATTTATTGCCCCAGTTATTAAAGACAAAGCTTTTTTCGTAGCCTCCTCTTTATCAGAATGAACCCAGGAGCATTGTTCTCTGATGTTTGCCATCTCCCACATATATGGATTCAATTTTTGCTGAATGCAATTTTTGAATATATTCCAATGATGTTTTGGTGAACAGCTGGCGACAACTACTCTATCTATATTTTCATCAGTCAAAGTTTTTAAAATCAAATTCTGTCCAGACTCGGAGCACATAAATAGGTGATCTTTAACCACAAGTTCTTTATTTTTAGAAAGCTCTTTTTTCAACTCCTTTATCTTGACAGTATCGGCTATATTGTCTCCACAATGGCATAGAAATACACCAATTTTCGGATCCTTGTCAATATTGTTCATACCTCTTTGCCTCATTAATAATAATCCAAAACCTTTCGGGTTATTCTTTTCGCATGATTCATTATGTATCTATGATTCTATGCGATGTGGTGATGTCTACTGATGATTTCAACATCGGCGTTACAGGACAATACTTA
>CAYLOF010000393.1:0-1803 GCA_964385215.1 uncultured Thermoplasmatales archaeon | reverse complement strand
CTAACAAGAAAATCTTGCAACCTTTCAGCCAGTTTACTTGGAGCTATCACATACCCCAATCGCCAGCCGGTCATCGCATAATATTTTGAAAATCCATCTAAAAGAACGGTTCTTTCTTTGGCTTCATCCCTTGCAGTTGGGGTATAATGAACTGTATCATAAGTCATTTTTGAATATATTTCATCTGATACTACAAAAATATCATGTTCCTCAGCAAGTTCTGCAACATCATCTAGTTCAGATTTAGTCATCACAGATCCTGTTGGGTTCTGAGGAGAGTTGACTACTATGAGCTTTGTCTTTTCAGTTATTCTCTCCTTGATATCATCAGGGTTCATACGAAACTCATTTTCCTCTAAAAGTGGTACAAGTACACCCTTTGCACCCAAAAACGATGAAACCGAGCCATAAGTTGGATAACCAGGATCCTGATATATGACTTCATCACCAGGATTTACTGTAGCAAGCATTGAGAAAAATATACCCGGTTTCAGACCAGGAATTATAATAATCTGTTCAAGATCCGGTCTATACCCTCTCGTTTTCTCCACCTCATCTTGAACTGCTTTTCTAAGCTCTAAAAGACCAATAGATGGTACATAATGAGTTTTTTTATCTTTGATTGCCTGAATACCTGCCCGGGCAACATTTTCAGGGGTTTCCATATCTGGCTCTCCGATTTCAAAATGGAGAATGTCTTTGCCTTGTCTCTCCAACTCTTGGGCTTTTGCAAGCACTTCAAATGCTGCTTCCCCATATATTCTAGATGCTCCATTGCTTAATTTTACCATTTTTAAATCACCTTTTTTGCAACCTAATCTTTTAGATCGATTGATTCTAAATATTTAAAAAGACCTAATTCCTCAAGTTTTTCTTTTGTAGGTATGCCTTTCTTATTCCATCCACGAAGTGTGTAATATTCCTCCAGGCTTTTCTGAAACTCATCTTCCGATAAAACCTTTCCCTTTGCAGGCCCTTTTGTGAATGAATCCTTGAAAAATCTTGAAGGTAACTTATCAGAAGCCGGAGGCAAACCCTCTCTGAGATTAAACAACCGGATAAGATTCCATATTTTCTCCCCTGCTTTAAGATAGCTTTCAACTGTGTGGTCAAATCCTGTGGCTAGATTCCACATTTCTACACAGTCCTCCTCAGAAATGGGGGCGAAATCGCAAAGCACTAAAGAGAAAAATGCCGCTCGTTCATCCTGAACGTCCTTGACAAGTCTTGCCTTTTTTTCAAAGGAAAATCTATCAAGTTCTGGATCATAAAGCTCGGCTTTGGCAATCCACGCTCGCTGATGACACGCACCTCTATCTGATGTTGCATAAGCAAGACCCATACCAAAGGTTCCTCTTGGATCATAACCAGGAATTTCTAAACCTTTTGCATGCACAGCATACTCTTCTGAATCTTTTCCCAGTTTCTCAGAAGCAATTCGTACTCCATCAGCCAATATGTCTCCTGCTTTTCCATTTCTGTGAGCAATATCATCTATGAGTTTTGCCAATTCCTCAACTTTCCCCCATCCAATATCGTTGCCTCCAAGATGTTCACTATTAAGAGCTCCTTTTTCATATGCCTCAACCGCGAAACCAAGCACTCCACCTAGTGAAATAGAATCCATACCAAGCTCATTGCACCTTTCATTAAGATATGCAACATCTTCAACAGAACCAATGCCTAAATTTGATCCCATAAGCGCTAAAGTCTCATATTCAGGACCTACCAACGAAACGCCCTTGTGGGGTCCAGATTTAATAGATGATTTATTCCAACATGCAATAATACAATTATAGCATG
>CAYLOF010000392.1:0-1805 GCA_964385215.1 uncultured Thermoplasmatales archaeon | reverse complement strand
AAAACCAGTCTTGATAAAAAGCCTCATTTTCATAATGAATAATTTTATCAACAACAATTTCAACTTCAGAAATATTATCACATGCTAGTCGACCTATATGAACATCAGGGTAAAGATCCAATTGATCTTTACCAGTCTCCCCGAAAATATTATTTTTATTTGAATCCCAGCTGCAAAATTCACCTTCTGCATCATATACATCTGAATAATATAAATCAGTAAGTGTTTCTTCTTCCCAACGATCCCAAACTTGAATGCAGCTTGTCCGTATGGGGAGTTTATAAATACTTCCTACAAGTAAAACATATGCGGCACCCAACTCTTCAATTGCATCCTTAATGAAATACTTAATTTGCTCAGGTGCATCCCTGCCAGAAAATTCACCATATATCTCTTCAGTTGTTTTCAGTATTGTCTCAACTCCATGATCATTTTTATGATCGACCAATCTCTGTAACTCTTCTGAAAACTGCGATGGTGCAATAATCACTAAATCGCATTCGCTAGTCTCAAGAAATGGAGTGATTTCTGGTTCTTTATACGATATTGCGACATTGGCACTTTTAGCAGCGTATAGTTTTCCTACTACAGGCATATATCTGACGGGAAATATATGAATGGTAACAAATGTGACACGTTCGCCGTTAACATTCAACCCACAACCTACACGATAACTATACCACGTAGGAGGATAGATGTCATTGCTAGAATATACCGATTCATCTTTCCTTGGTATAGGAATAAAATCTGCTCCTGGTGATAGTGGTATTGGAATTGGTGCCGGTTCTATCTCTTTTGAGATAATCTGTTCTTGAATTCCATTTAAAATCACTTCAACTTTGACATTTTGTACACCAAAAGGAATTTCGACATATCTCATAATTTTTGGTAGCATAGGTTTACCAGGATTCATCAAGTATGATGCTTCTTGGTTTTCAAGATTTAGTTCAATATAATCATCACTATTAATTTTAATTGTCATCGATGGGATTTCTATCATTTCAATCTCTATTGTTTTTCCAGATTGTTGGTTATATGTTTTATCTGCGGTAAGAGATAATCCCCCAAATCCACTTCCGATTAAAAGCCCTACAATTAATAATATTGATAGTTTTTTCATTTCTTTATACCTCCGTTCTGTTCCCCCTATCAAAAAGCAGAATCTAATATAAGATAGCAGATACAATAATATAAATCTTCTTATAATAAATGGAACGTATGCTGCAATATATACACTTACTCCAACTTCAAAACTACTGCTGTCTTTCCCCCATTTTCTCCCTAAAAACATCCATCAAAAAGGTAGGGTTGATGTGCATATCAGACGATAGGTAATATTGAACTAAGACTTAGAAAAGTATTCTAGTAATGTTTATTCAATTTTGTTAGATTAATTTCATTTCAACTTTACAGTCTATCATATGATTTATTCTTACTATGGCGGGGTATTATCCGTATCGCTAGACTATTCAGAACCTTCAGAGACGCCCTCCACCTTATGATCTATTCAGCCTAATAATACTTCATTAATAAAAAGGAACTTAGCTTTGAGTAGCTTCCAGTAATCAAAAGAAAAAGGAAAAAGAAGAATAATTAATCTGATAAATTACCATAATTGTGAGTTCGTTACAATATCCAAAACATCCTTGTAACATCGCCAATAATTTTCATCATGTTCATACTTAGGATTATGATGCACCATTTTTGATTCGACCAAAGTTAAGTGTATTGAGGGAGTTCTCGACTTTTGAAAATGTAGAAAAACAAAAGTGTACAGGTGTTATTAAATTATGGTTTCTCTAAGA
>CAYLOF010000391.1:0-1821 GCA_964385215.1 uncultured Thermoplasmatales archaeon | reverse complement strand
CCCCAGAACAATTTGTAGTAACCACCTCCTGTTGGAGTAATGAACCCTGCGACACTTGGCTCTTTTCTTTGACTCATGAAATCAAAATCAAGCATTCGCTGGGCAGCTCTCTGTTGTGTACCGTGGATAAATGCCTTTGTGTTTTCATCAAAAAGTTCGAAATCCTCCATTTTAGCTCACCTCCTTTTCCTTTAAGGCCATGGAAACAATTTTTGTCATATGAGTCTCTGGTCCATATACTTCAGTTGGTATTCCAAGTTTCTTGCCCATATTTTTCATATTTTGAAGTCCTTCTTTGTAGTTTGGCCCCCCACGTCTCACATATATTTTCACATTGGTTTTTTTGAGTTTATCTGCGTATTCCTCAATTGCCTGAATAATTCCTGTGAATGTTTTTGCTACATCAGTAAAGTTTGCAATTCCTCCACCAACAATTAGGAATTTCGGTTTACCTTTTGAATCCTTTTCACGAGTCATAAGATCTAGTACAGTCTTTGTGTACTTGTATGTCAGTTCGGTGGTGGGATTACCACTATATTCACCATAGTTGGCTAGTTCCCCTGCGAATCCAAGGTCAGCTACTGTGTCTGCATATATTACACTAGCTCCCCCGCCAGCCACAAGGTTCCAAATCCGACCTTTTGGATTCAATACTGTGAGTTTGAGAGAGGCGCCTGTCCTTTCATCTAATTCGCTGATATGCTCCTCTTCAGGAGTTTTTAATAGACCAAACGGGCTAGGAAACTTTAAATCTCCCCATTTCTCTGCGCATTGATAGGATGCATAGTCGTCCACCTTAGCTACAGTGTCTAGCGGCACTATGGTGTTGTCAACAAAGGTAAATGGATTCAGTTCTAGATAGACAATATGGTAGTCGACAATCATTTTGTAAAGTGCCTTGATGAAATCAGCTACTATCTTCTTTTTATCTTTTAATTCACCTGGAAGAAATCCCTCGATGTTGACGTCATCTATTGTAGATAGAATTGGGATATCTAATGTAACAACGGTGTCCCATACCTCTTCGATATCTACTCCGCCCTTTGGGGAGAAATGAATGGTATCCTTTTCTCTATGAGTGGTTATGGCAAGGTAATATTCTTCATCATGCGGTACAAATTGTTCAACAAGAAAGTGGGTTAATATCCCAGTAGTTTTACCGGTTGTTTGCGTTATCGTAACCTTTTTGCCCATTCTTTCTTTTACCCACTTTTTAACATCATTCCAACTTTTGTTAACGTAGAGAAGATTGTTTTTTCCTCGTTTTCCAAAAAGTTGATCAGGTTTTGCAACCAATTTCTCTGTTTCTAACCATGGATTTTCCTTTACCAGCTTTTTCAGGTCGGTTTCTGGTCCGATTATCGCTTGATTTGTATCTAAGCTAAATGCTCCATCAGAATATTCTGGTAGAGCTTTTACCATCATGCGTTTAGCATCATATTCTCTTATCCCTTTTTGTGCCATTTTTTTAACCTCCTTTCTTTTTTGCTATAACATTTAAGGTGCCACCTGCTAATATCTTCTCTCTCTCAAGTTTGGAGAGCTCATATTTTACCTCAAATTCAGTACCCTTTGTTTTGTTCATCACTTTTAATGTGTTATCGGTTCCAGAGAGAGCATTCCTCACACTAGGTATATCTAATTTATCACCCTGCGAGATATCATCGTAGTCTCCTTCATTTGTAAAGATTAACGGGACAATCCCAAAGTTGACAAGATTTGCTTTATGTATACGTTCCATACTCTTGGCAATTACTGCCTTAACGCCCAGATACATAGGACATAAAGCAGCATGTTCTCTGGAGGAACCTTGTCCATAGC
>CAYLOF010000390.1:0-1835 GCA_964385215.1 uncultured Thermoplasmatales archaeon | reverse complement strand
ACTGCACAACACATAATTTCAGGTATCGTTTTTGATGATTATGATGCACGGACTGTAGGAAATCAGATACATGCAGATTATTCAAGAGTGGATTTTCATCCAGTTAGTTTTTCAGAAAAAGATTTAGAAGATATCGAGAATAAGTTTAACGAAATCATTGAGAGAAAACTTCCTGTTAAAATATATGAAGAAGAACGAGAGAGTCTAGAAAAAAGAGTTGACCAACAAAGATGTAACCTAGACCTGTTGCCAAAGTTCATCACTAAACTACGAATCGTTGAAATCGAAGGTTTCGACATCTGTCCTTGTGCTGGCACACATGTAAAAAACACAAGTGAGATACCAAAGATAGACGAAATTAAAAAGGAAAGAAAGGGGAAAGGTAGAGATAGGATAATTTATTCTCTGTCACAGGGTTGAGGAAGGAGGATTTTATGTCAAAACCAAAAATAAAGGTAGGCAGTTACTATGAATTTAAATTGAGTAATGACCGAAAAATAGCATTTGCTGTATTATAAGGGTTTGAGAGCGGTAGAAACAAAGATGTATATGCAGTACGAATGTATACAAAGGATAAGGATTTTGAATTTCCGATTCAGAAGCGTCTATTTAATAAATGGGTAAAGGAAGGACGAATCAAGGAGATAACAAGTGATGAATTATTAACCTACGTTATATAGGCACAATTGCAAATAGATTTTATAAACAGACAGTTATTATGAAATTGTAGTTTGGAGGGATATCTATTAAAATTGATAAGTCGGATATATTAATTAAAATTCTTGCAGTAGGATTAATACTAATAGGATCATGGATGATTATTCATCTCTATGCAATATTGGGCTATAATCCACTATTTTTAGCATTTTTATATACAATATCATTTTTTACTTTTTCATGGCTATTCTTTTTCTTTTCTTTTTACCCAGAACTAAGAAAATTATATTTTGACGTTAGAACAAATATAGGAAAATGGAAAACTCAACATTATAGATTAAAAGAAAAATTTAAGGATAATGGTGGTGTAGTTGGCTATGAATCTTCAAATGAAGATCATATTGCATTAATTTATCCCAGTGAATCCAGCATGAATTATCCTTCATTAGAAAAAGAAGGGATTTTAACTCTTATGGATCATTATCAGAATGAGAATATCAAATTTAAGTTATATTTTTGTTCCTTATGTGATAATTTCATAAACATTATTAAATCTGATAATGTAACAGGAATACATATTTTTGGACATGGAAAAATAGATTCACTTGCTTTTGAAGATGGTGTACTTGAATACCGTGAATTGAAAGATGTTGAACCAAAAGAATTTGTAGCTCAGTGGCATTGTAACCATGGATATGGTAAATCATTAGGAGAATATATTGGGAAAAAATACTATTCACCTTATGGCAAAAGGAGGATTTTTCAAAATAAAAGAGATTTTAAGAAATTACTGAATAATGGACTCACCTGGGAGTTAAATGAAAAATTTAGTTGATATGAAGAAACAAACAAAAATCATAGCGACCTTTTTTCAATTTGAAATTTTACCGGAATACCTTCATATAATATGAATGAGAAACTTTGTATTGCTTAGGGTGTCGATGAGGGCATTTGATGTTCATCATCGATGTGGTGTTGGGGATATTTAGTATCTACCAACCCCTACTTCTAAGTGATTTTTATTTCCATCCACCTACGAAAAATAACATCAATGAACCCAACAGGGATTGAAACCTGTGTTAAACACCTATTTAAACAGTCGCTAACAGGTGTTCTTTTTGTCTGGATAATAAATTATTAGCAGAATCAAAACCTTGCATTCGCCGTGTATCAAAGGT
>CAYLOF010000389.1:0-1836 GCA_964385215.1 uncultured Thermoplasmatales archaeon | reverse complement strand
GTATTGGAAATGAAAAACATAATTTAATGAAGGAAAAGATGCTATGTTGCTTTGCAAAATCGGTTGTTAAAAATGATTACATTGATAGGTACAGGACATGTTTTTGATCTTTCATCTGCACTAACAGAAATTTTTGATGAAAAACTACCTGATGCCATATGCGTAGAGCTAGATAGGCAACGATACAGTGCATTAATGATGAAAAATATTGACCCAGAAAGATATAGAAATGTCAGCAAAAATGTCCCATTCATATACAAGACTTTAGCTCGATTTCAAGATAGCATGGCAAAAGAATATGGAGTGAACGCAGGAGACGAAATGCTCACAGCAGTAAAGTACGCGCAGTCTCACCAGATACCATTAAACTTCATAGACACAAATGCACAGAAATTATTTTCAAACATGCTACGGTCCATGCCACTGTCAGAAAAACTCAAACTCCTTTTATCAGGAGTTGAAGGGCTGTTTATAAGTAAAAAAAAGGTGGAAAGCGAACTGAAAAAAATCGAGAATGGATTTGATAGCTACGTTGAACAAATAGCAGAAAAGTTTCCTACAATCAAAAGGACTCTTATAGATGAAAGAAATAGCTATATGACTAAAAAACTTGTGAAACTATCCGAAGAAAAGCAGAAGATCATAGCGTGCGTCGGCGATGGTCATATTCCTGGCATATCCAAACTACTGGATCAAGAAAATAGTGAATATGAAACTATTAGATTAAGAGAATTGCGAAAGATGAAAGCCGAATCTGATGCTGCAACGGCATCTTTCTCCATGGAATACAATGAACCGTGACTTGATTTGCCAAATTTTAAAAAAGCCACCAATATGTTGTTTTGATACACTGGGCCTGTAGCCTAGCCTGGATTGGGCGATAGCCTCCTAAGCTATAGATCGCGGGTTCGAATCCCGCCAGGTCCGTTGATATTTACAGTTGAAATCTATAGAATATGCTCTGTCAAGCATTAAAACTAAAAAAAGATCACTATCTGGGTGTAATACTTATAAATAAGATATTTACCTAGATTATATATTTCTAAAGGAAGCCCACGTTTACTAGAACATGTACAATTATAACTATGTAAAAAGCTGTTGTAATGCTAACATGATAATATCTATTGAAATGCGGCTGGTAATCCTTTCCAGCTTTTTTAGGAATAATCTGAAATCTATGAATAAATCCTGTTGCTACTAAAAGAACCATTATTATGAATAACGCGATTCCCTCTCCTAATTCAGGGTAAAATTGTTGTGGTCTTCCTATTTGTCCAGCAAAATGAATAGAGATAAACATAAAGGAAATCAAGAAACCGAACACGTGTATATTGAGTAAATATTTTAATCTCTGGGGGTAACGACGCTTTAAAAAATAAAACATTGGAGTATATACCGCAATAAAAAAAGTTCCGATCAACACCATCCAATGACTAAAACGAAGTGGACCTACAAAAAAACCTGTATCAATCCAATCTATCAAGACAAAAACAATGATAAAAAAAGTAATAAATAGTATTGTTAAAGCTGCTAGAAATGTTATGTTTTTTTGAATATTCATTATCATATGCATTTAATGTGATTTATATAAAATTATCGTCTTTTGATCGGAAACAGAATCAAATAGAGAATAATTGAAAAATTGCCTACAGAAAATATTTATAATATCCTTTGATTAGAAACATTTCAATAAATGAGGGAGGTATTACATAATATGGAAGAAAAAACATATGAATGCAAAGAATGCAGAAAAAAAATAAAAACATCAGAAGAAACACCAGAATGCTGTGGGAAACCTATGAAACAGCTACCACTTGATGTCTGTATTCAGTCAGC
>CAYLOF010000388.1:0-1854 GCA_964385215.1 uncultured Thermoplasmatales archaeon | reverse complement strand
CTATTATTAGAACATCCTTTGAAGATCATTTAATTCAAAAAGGGAGGAAGTCAGGGTGAATAATTCATATTTTGAGAGTTCGTTGATCAATGAACACGGGGATGGGAAGGGCCATAGTATTTCGCAATTCTTATCCCCACCTCACCACCTTCAGGATCATTCAAAATCTTTTAACTCTTATTGTTGCCCCTTAACCCTTCTGTATAATGATTTTTCCTTCGTCTTCATAGAAAAGGATATGATCCCCATCAGTGGCATTAAGGAGATCTGCAGCATCTTTGATAAGTCGCACATTACCTTTTCCAGTTACTTTACTACTACCAAGAAATTTCATGATATCAATACATTCAACGACAACAACGAAATAAATAAATACTTAGTCAATGATGTCAATATAATCAATTTTAATATTGATTCAATTGAAAGTTGGAATGGTGAGATGAGTGATAGTGAAAGAGTATTGTGAGCCTTTTTTAGGAAAAATTGTTAATATTGGGATTCCACACCATTATCTTGACAGACTGTTTTTTATCACGGGTGAGGTCATAGAAGTTAACGACAACTATCTAATCCTTAGAAAAAAAGATGGTATTCAGCAAATCGAACTGAGAGATATCATTGAAATAAACTTGAACTTGGAGGGGTAGATGTCAAAGAAAAAGGATGGGACACCGGAAAAACTCAAACATCCAAGGGATAAAGAAGCGGAACGGCAAAAGGAACTAAAACAGGAAAAACAGTTGTATTGTTTGAAATGTGGTAAAGAAATCCCATCAAGTCATAAAATGGAGTCTGTAGGTGATGGAAAGTACATAGGTCGGTGTTTGCATAAATCAAAAGGTGGATGTCAAAGAAAAACTTATTTTGTTACTAAAGAGGGTCTAAAAGGAGAAATAGTTGATAAAAATAACCCCTCTACTACCTCTACTACTTCTACTACTTCTACTACCTCTACTACCTCTACTGATACTGGTAAAGATCATCTAATATTAGGATTATTATCTAAGGAGAGAACGCCATACGAAAGCATGGGAAGAGGTATCCATAACGGTGTGTTTTATATCGGAACGGTTTTAGATCAGGGAAAAAAACAATTAGATGCAGTAGTAACTAGCGATAGAAAAATATATGTTGATTGGGGTAAAAATGAATATAACCAAATAACCGGTGAGTTTCACCTAAATTATCGATTCCCTCTTTTTGTTGATTGCATGGATTACTGGTGGAGTAACGCCTCTATTACAAAGTGGTATAAAGAAGGCTATACCGTCAATATCAAGGATCTGTTTGAAAAAATAGTTGCTCTCAACAAGAAATACATGATGTATGAGACTCAACAGATTCACGATTATACCGCCCTAGATATAATGAGATCTTATTTTTTCCCTTTGTTTACTGCAAATAGTAGAACTTATCATCACGCCGATCCTGGCAGTGGAAAGACAAATCAACTGATGATTTACCGAGCTTTATCTTTTAACCCAATATCATCTGCTGATTTTAGTAGTGCATCCATCTATAGGATCATAGAAAGCACTGGGGGAACTATTCTCATAGATGACTTTGATCTTTTACCTGAAGAGCAAAAAAAAGCTATTATCCAGCATATACGAGTGAATTATAAGAAGTTTAAGACCATCCGAGCAGATGGAAATAGAAAAAACAGACCATATGCCTACAAGTCATATTCTCATTTGATATTTAACAACGTTTATGGTTTAGGGCATGATAAAGTTACTCCTGAGAGATTAATAACTATCAGATTACTGAAACATAAAGA
Source organism: uncultured Thermoplasmatales archaeon (assembly GCA_964385215.1). Taxonomy (GTDB): domain Archaea; phylum Thermoplasmatota; class E2; order DHVEG-1; family DHVEG-1; genus DAOWHD01. Next base: position 74 of record CAYLOF010000388.1, on the reverse strand, counting down.
TGCAAAGGATATGATAGTTAATCCAGATGATAAAATTTGGAAGGATCTTAGAGATGATCTTTATGTCATGACTT
>CAYLOF010000387.1:0-1860 GCA_964385215.1 uncultured Thermoplasmatales archaeon | reverse complement strand
TAAATCGACTATGATGAAAAATACAAATGCTTAGCAAAACGCAAAACTCCAGTAATTTACTTATCAAACCTAATTATCGCCCTTAGTTTTTATAGACATTTTAATTTCCTTTGCTGGTATGCCTGCATATGTCTTGCCTTTTTCCAAAACTTGATTTTGTACTACAACTGCACCTGCAGCAAGTACAACATTATCTTGTAAAACTGCACCTGGCATAATAATCGACCCTGCCCCAATAACACAATTATTTCCAACTCTGACACTGCCAATCATAATTTTGCCCTTTTCACGATTGTGAATGTGCCCATAGATAATTGCATATTCTCCCATTGTCGTATTATCTCCAAATGTTGTAACACAGGGATCCTTGATCACCCCTCCAACTAATGTATTCTTACCAATTTTCATTCCTAATAATCTATAGTAAACATTTTTTAATCCACCTACAGGAAATATTTCAATAATTTTCCGACATGGCGTATACAGTGAACAGACTATAATCCACTTAAAAGCGTTCTTATCTCGGAGGGAATAATCGCATTCACCAGGTTCATATCTAATCTTGAACACCCACATGATAAAACCGGAAAACAATAATTCAGATGTGATTAAAATAGCAAAACCAATGTAAATTATAAAAGGCAATAGCAGCCAATGCCACAACTGATCAAAATCTAAAAAATACAATAGCATTTTTCCTGTAAATACTACTGGAAAAAAACCCAGTGAAAAAATAAGAAATACGATTACTGCAAGTAGAATATATTTAGTTATTGGCATAGGATGTTTTTTTGTTTTATTTCTAGATTCAGCCATAGTAACGTGTAACCACATAAACATAATAAATTTATTTGAAAAATGCCACTTTAAATTTTTAAATCCATCAGCTTTCTGATTTTGCAGTTTTTTCTGCAATGATCACAAATTTCCAATCTTTTTTATTTCCTTCTTTTGTGAGTATTCTAAACCGGCTATCTGTAAGAAGTCGCTCAACTTGAATCATTGTATACGCGGATTCATATGCATCGACATGGTATCTAATTACCTCCTGTCCAGCTGAATTGGACAACATGTGTAATTTTATTAAAAATAATTTCCAGCTAGGAAAATCAGCATTTAAAGCCTCCAAAATCAACTTTCCCTTTGGCTTTAATACTCTAAAAATCTCTGAAAAACCATCCATTGGGCGTTTCCAATAAGGAAGGCTAAATCTACTTATTAAGATATCAACAGAATCGCTTTCTAATGGGATGTTCTCTGCAACGGATAGTATTGCTCCAAATCTTTTAAAATCGGCCTTAAATGCACGTTTCCTGGCCAATTTAAGCATTTTAATAGATGGATCTAAACCCATTATAGAAACTTCTGGCATTACTCTCTGAATTTCTAGAGATAGCAGACCTGGCCCCACCCCCAAATCAACCACTACTGGTCTATCTATTTGATAAGGAGTGTTTTGGCGAACTATCTTTGCAAGATTCTGATAAAATCTAGGATACTTCTCCATGTATGTTGCAAATTTTTCAGCAATAGCATCGTCTATTTGCAAATTATAGCATCTCCAATGATACATTATTTTTAAATTAGTTAAAACCTTTTCCTAAAAATAAACAAATATTTGTAGGTTTGGCACCTATGATACCCATCTTGTTTGCATAGAATAGAACAACAAGTGAGAAAGTAATTAACAGGAATGTGAAATAAAGATATACCATGATTTCAGTTGCATTTTTTAGAATTGTTTTTCCATATGCACATGGCCACCATATCTGCCTTCTCTAATTGCAATAATCGCTCCAAGAATGCTTGGTAAAAGCCATACTATGACAAACCAAAATAGCGAGAGGCTTATGACACTTT
>CAYLOF010000386.1:0-1872 GCA_964385215.1 uncultured Thermoplasmatales archaeon | reverse complement strand
TCACCATTATTCACCGGATAGTCTCTTTTATCAAGCTAGTAGCAGTGAAATATATGGAAAAACACAATCTATGTCCCAAGATGAACTTACTTACAACTATCCTAAATCACCGTATGGTTGCTCAAAATCCTTTGGATTCAACATTACACGTAATTATAGGGAAAGTTATAACCTATTTGCATGTAATGGTATTTTATTTAATCATGAATCCGAGAGGAGGGGGCTACAATTTGTAACCAAAAAAATAACAAGAACAGTTGCTGGAATAAAACTCAACTTATCAAACAAACTCATCTTAGGTAATCTTAATGCAAAACGTGACTGGGGATACGCTCCAGATTATGTTAGGGCAATGTGGATGATGCTTCAGCATCATGAACCAGACGATTACGTGATTGCCTCTGGCAAGGAGCACACTGTTCGAGAATTTGCTGAGTCAGTATTCAAAGAAATCGGCTTGGATATAGTATGGAAAGGCAATGGAGTTGATGAGAGGAGAATGGACAAGGACACAGGAAATATACTTGTTGAGATCTCAGAAAAATTCTTTAGGCCAGCTGAAGTAGATGTACTAAAAAGAGATGCTTCAAAGGCAAGAAAAGTTTTAGGATATAAACCAAAAGTATCATTTAAAGAAATGATATGACGTATGGTTAATCATGACTTGGAGCAGCTAAAAGGAAAAGAAAGATAAAGAATTATTGGTCTTTTATCAACGAGTAAAAGTATATGTCCAACCTTCCTATTACAAGAGTTTTGGTATATCTGCTGCTGAGGCTATGCTATGTGAATGTATTCCAATTATTATCAGATAGGTTTGTACTTCCCTAAGTTGCTGGAGGTACAGGGTTTTATGTCCCATTTGGTGATGCTGAGAAAACTGCAAAAGAAATCAAAAAAGCGTTAAATGCTCCTGATAAGCTAGGGAAAAGGCAAGGGAAAGAATTAAGAAGAATTTTTCAATAAAGGAGAGAGAAAATAAAGTAATAAAGGCAATAAAAGGTTGAAAAATGAAAAAAAATGAGAAAATCAGATTACGAAAATGTGTCAATATTGCAAATGTGGAAAATAAAGATAGGATTTTAGATATTGGATGTGGAAAAGATAAGCCTCTAAAAAATTTTTTAGGGGAGGATATTGAGTATACTGGTATCGATAGGTTATTTGGTGACGACTTAGAGGGAGGATTACCACCACACATACAAAAAAATAAATTTGATATAATATTTATGAATGAATTTATTGAGCATATTGAACATTTTAAAACATTGCTAATGGACTGTAGAGATATTCTATCAAAAAGGGGAAGAATAATTATTTCTACTCCTTCAAATAATCGTATCTTGTATGGGGATTTTTTCAATGGAACTGGCGAAGAGCCCACTCACATTCACTGTTTTAGAAAAACTAATATGCGTACGTTAGCAAAGATTTGTAATTTAAAGATTGCGAAAATTTCGGGAACATATATTCGTTTTCCTCCAATCCTACACCGATGGATCGTCATTCCAACGAATCAAACACTTTACACAGAAACGATTATATATAGACTTGAAAAATAACATTTATTTTTGCCATTGATAAATATATGACTATATCAACAATATTTTAGAATTTATTTTGATTATTTTCCTCTTATTTCATCTTTTATGTATACAAACATCTTTTTAATGTTTAAGGTATCTAAAATGAAATCAAAATCATCTTTTGTAAATTCTCTGAAGAGGAAGAGAATACCTAGATATATACCAAGACCTAAAAAAGCAACGCCTAGCAGATGAAACCACCTGGCAATGAAAAACACGTGGTTTAGCTGATATAATATAATTCCCATAATTCCTGCTGCCAAAGCATGAAGGAGAATTCTAATGT
>CAYLOF010000385.1:0-1873 GCA_964385215.1 uncultured Thermoplasmatales archaeon | reverse complement strand
GGTCCAGATTTAATAGATGATTTATTCCAACATGCAATAATACAATTATAGCATGCGCCACTAGAGTCTACAATGCTTTTCTGCATGGTTTCAGCGTCTATGCCGTCGCCATGTTCAAAAAAACCTTCTTGATAATTCCTGGTTGGAATAAAACCTTCTTTGTTTATCAGTTTAACCAGTTGAGTAGTACCATATTTTCTTCTTATTGGAACAGAATCGTCTTCTTTGATTTTATTCAAAACCTCTTTGGTTTTTTTGTGGAAGCCACCTGAATCATGCAATGATACATTATTACTACCCGTAATAGCAATGGCTTTAAGATTTTTAGAACCCATAACTGCACCCGATCCACCACGTCCTGCATGCCTATGTCCGTCAATGGTTATAGCTGAAAACTTTACGAGATTTTCACCTGCTGGACCGATAACAGCAGTTTTTACTTTTCCTTCAGTTTTCTGAAGCCAGTTATGCGTTTTTAGGCATTCTTCTCCCCATATTTCAGAGGCATTTTTAAACACTATTTCATCATCCCTTATAATAAGATAAACCGGCGTATCCGACCGTCCATTAAGTATTATAATATCCCACCCGGCTTTCTTCATTTCCGCAGCAAAAATACCTCCAAAATGGGAGTCCAAAAAAAGCCCCGTCTGCGGAGATTTAGTAACAACAGTCCCCCTGCCAGAAGTTTGAACTGAGGTTCCAGTAAGTGGACCGGTGGTAAACATCAAAATATTTTCTGCTGATAAGGGATCTGTTCCCTTAGGAAGCTTATCAAACAATATTTTAGCTCCAAGCCCCTTAGCACCAATAAACTCTTTTGCAGCATTCAAATCGGTTTTTTCTATCGACGTTGCATGAGTCTTCAAGTCAACAATTAATATTTTTCCTGTGTATCCTCCACTCATTGAACCACATCCTTCATACAATGTTAAAGGTATTTTTTGATAAATGACCTAAGTACTAAATTTTCTGTTCATCTCCAATAGGTCTATTAACAGTGAAAAACCTGTTTCTCGTTTGCCAGCACCAGGCCCAACTATGGTAACTGAACCAAGTTCATCAGTATCAAATGTCAATGCGTTGATTGCTTCACCTACACCAGCTAGCGGGTCATTTAAGGAAAGTTTTTCTGGCCAAACCTTTGCTTTTACAGAACCGTCTGATTGAATTTCAGCACTTCCAATAAGCTTCCAACGTTTTCCCTCCTCCTTTGCCTTTTTGATATCGTCCTCTGTGATTTCAGTTATGCCTTTTCTTTCTACATCTTCCCAAGACAGTTTCTTTTCTAAAACAACATTGGTTAAAATAACTACCTTACCAAGAGCATCTAATCCTTCAACATCCCCAGTTGGATCTGCTTCGGCATATCCTAGTTCTTGAGCTTTCTTTAATGCATCATCATAAGGCATACCCCCCTCCATTCTAGTTAAAATATAGTTGGTGGTACCGTTTAGTATTCCTTTAAAGCCACTTATCTTGTTTCCAGCCAAGGTATGTTTGGCAAGGTTCAACACAGGCGTACCAGATAGCACAACACCCTCAAATCCATAGTGGACGTTATTGGATTTTGCTTTTTCTAAAAGAGTAACGACCTGCTTTACCACTGGGCCTTTGTTGGTTGATACTACATTTTTTCCAGCATCAAGCGCAGCTTTGATATGCGTAAGAGCAGGTTCTCCTGTTTTAACATCAGTAAAGGTAACCTCAACAATTGTATCTGCATTGGTCTCTTTAATTGTAGTAAGGGCATCCATACCTTTGACACCTGATGGATATTCATCTAATTTTTTACCATCTTTTACCATGCTAAGTATCTTTTCCATGTCAAGACCGTTTTCATCATATACTGAACCCTTCATGATGTCAGAAA
>CAYLOF010000384.1:0-1884 GCA_964385215.1 uncultured Thermoplasmatales archaeon | reverse complement strand
TGGTTTATGATTCGGTAAATCATCCATCTTCTGTGACTTTACCATTTAAAGCACCCGGTGCAAGTAGAGACGAGAATACAAAGATATATTACCTCCACAGCGGAAATAAGATGGACGAGCAAGAACCAACAAAGCAAGATTCCTCAAAGAACAATTTAAAAAACTCCATAAATTGGGATGGTTCAGCTCTTGACAGAAGTAAAATATTAAAAGAGGCTACGGTCAATTTATATATAAATTATAAGGACATAAGATATTTAAAGGACAATATCAAAATAACTGCATCATTGTTTAATGAAGGTACAAAAATTGCTTCTTGTGAGGCAAAACTTGATAAAACCCAAGAATGGTTACAAACGTCCACCAATCTTATAGCATTTTCATTCAGTAATTTGGACGATAATGTGGAAATTACATATGATACATATCTAAGTCTAGAAATCTCCGCTAGTAATTATACCAATTTTGGAAAAGATTTTATTAGAAGTGCCGAATTGTTGTACGATTCAAGTGAATTTCCTTCTTCTCTCACATTAGTATTTGGGGAGACGGACAACATTAAGATAAGTGCCGACCTACTTTCAGATGATAAAAAAATAATACCTCTTGGAAGCGTGAAATATGATCTCAATGTTACAAGTAGTGAAGCTGACGATATTACTATAACAAAACAGGATTTTTCTGATACAGAAAGTGAAAAATGGGACATATCCATTAATCCAGAATCATTCTCTATTTCGGATGATGGCCATAAAACAGTTAATGTTGTGATTACATCAACTTTCAACGATATAGACGCTGATCAGTATCCGCTGGAGGTAAACTTTTCTGCAACAGGTAAAACTGGAAAGGATATATTTACTGCAAATGCCGAGGTATCAAAAGATGCGGTTGATTACGACATAAGGATTACCGTTCCACCAGGAAGAAAAATAGAACATGGAACGAATGACACATACCATTTTATAATCAAAAACAATAATACAGGAGTTTGGCCGGATAGTTACACAATAGAAGCATCCTCGGAAAACAATTGGACGGTAGAATGTAAACCTACTAATGTAAACGGTTTAGCAGCTGGAGGGGAAAAGAATATCAATGTTACTTTATCCGTACCCAAAGATACAGAGATAGTTTCTGATTTGTTGACTTTCACAGTGACTTCTGAGACGGGAAGTATCTCTGTGACAGTAAATGTGACCACAACGGTTATAGGTCAAAATGTTTTTGAGGGCATATATGGTTTCTTTGAATCTGCAGCGGAGGATTTAGGTTTGAATGAGATATTTGGCTCATTGGCTCCTGTCGTTTTTGCAACCATTCTAATTATTATTGTATTCCTTATACTAGTGATAGTGGTTTTCATTCTCACTACAAAGTCTGCAGACATTATCTGCTTCGAGCGAATTAAAGAGATATCTCCAGAAGAAAATGCAAGATTCGAAATAACAGTAAAGAATCCAACCAAAAAAACTCAAAGCTATGAGTTATCTCTCAAAGAAAACTTAGAATCTTATAAATGGGATGCGTCATTAGATTTAAAAAGAGTAATGTTAGAACCGGGGCAATCTAAAACGATGGTTTTAATTGTAAGACCTACAGATCTTATAAAAACTGACGATTGGGCAGAAATAGGGGTAGTAGTTAGAACTGAAGGTATGCGAAAAACAGAAGAGATGACAGTCATGACTCTGATAAAAGATTCAAAGGCAGAGCTATCCATTGGCGGTGTAACACACTGGCCAAGGTCATTTAAAAGGGGAGACAGAGTAACAACTTCTTTTAAAGTAAAAAACAAAGGCAATGCTTCAGCAAGTGGTGTTGACGTAATTTTGTATATAAATGATAAGGAAAAGAATAAAGTAGATGATGTTATTATCCCTG
>CAYLOF010000383.1:0-1888 GCA_964385215.1 uncultured Thermoplasmatales archaeon | reverse complement strand
GCCCATACAATTTATGCAACCGGAGGGGTAGCAAATAGAATTTTAATCGCTATCTTAAATAATTTCCAGCAAAAAGATGGCTCAATAAACACCCCAAAAGTTTTAATTCCTTATATGGGAGGAATAGAGAAGATCGAAAACAAATAGTATGGGGATAATCATAATTACTCAATATAGTAAAATAGGAGAGAAAAAGAGAATGGAAGCATTGCTTTCCATTGTGCTCATTGCCATTGTATTCACCTTTGGATGTGCAAAACGAGCAATGTACAAGACCAATAGATTCGGGGTTCCCATTGTAAGAGTTCAAATTGCTCGAGACATAAGTTCTGCAAATATAGTCTCAACAACATCGATTGAATTAAAAAGTCCGTTCTACAAATTCAAAATAAAACCGTCTGATACCATAAATATTACAAGAGTTAATAATTATGGTTTTCCTTTGTCATTGCGAGCTCAGGATGAGTCTCCAATCTATGTAAACGGAATCGGATATATGGGAAAACTTGTAATATATGAAAACAAAGACCTTTCAATCATCAATCAAATAGATATGGAAACATATATAAGGGGTGTCGTGCCCCACGAAATCGGAACACGAGCATCCCGAGAACTCGAAGCAGTCAAAGCTCAAGCTGTTGCGGCAAGGACATATGCTCTTAAGCACTTAAATCTTAAAGAGAAAAAGCAATTTGATGTTGTTTCGACTGTATATGACCAGGTTTACAGAGGAACAGAGTATATGTATCCAGTTGCAGATAATGCGGTAAATGAGACATTCGGGGAAATAATTACATACAGAGATGAGCCTATCGAAGCAAAATACTCATCAACTTGCGGTGGCAGAACCTCCGACTTCAGGGATAATTGGGGAAAGAAACTTGTGCCATATCTCGTTAGCGTTGAGGATAAGCCAAAACCTGGAAAAGGAGAAAATGCCTTCTGCAGTATTTCTCCCATTTACAGCTGGTCAAAACACCTTTCAAAGAAAGACTTCTACGATTTGCTTAAGAAAAACATATTTGCCGGTGATACTTCCCTTATTACCGTGGACTCAACCAGGATTCTAATGCTATCAATTGAAAGAAATCCAACCTCACAAAGAGTAAAAACATTAATAGTTAAAACCAATTGTCGCACATTTAGATTCAATGGCTTTGATATAAGAACAATTCTAAAGATAAATGACAAAATCCTTCCAAGCAACTATTTCTTCATTGAAGAAAGAAACGATAGCGTTTTCACAGCAGGAAAGGGAATGGGACATGGATGCGGGATGTGTCAATGGGGTGCAATTGGAATGGCAAGAGCGGGCTTTAATTACAAACAAATATTGAAACATTACTATACTGGTGTTAACATCAGAAAAATGTATTAATTAACATAACAGAAAAAATGCTTAACAACATTAATAGCAAGTTTGCAGTTTTCTTTCCCATTCTTCTTCTCTCTTTTATTTTGCTAATCGTTCAGTGTAGTCCAAAAAGAATGTCTATGGAAAAGGAAGAAGAGGAATTGTTCATTCAAAAAATCAGCTTCATAGGTGCAAAATCCTTAAAAGTGAAACAATTGAAGAAGGCAATGAGAATAATAGGGGAAGGGGACGGTTATGATGAATACAAAGTTAAAATTGCGCTTGATAATGTGCTATCATATTACAGAATGAAAGGATTTTTTGATGCAAAAATTATCGCCAGGAAGGGTGAGTTTTTCCCTGAAAAAAACGTTATCGATCTCTATTTCACGATAAGCGAAGGCAAAAGAGCAATTATCAAATCAATTACTTTTCTTGGAAACAAAACCATGACGAATAAAAAACTACTGAAAACAATCATTGTAAAAAGGAGAGAACCTTACGACTATCTTAAGGTTTTTACCTCGAGATATA
>CAYLOF010000382.1:0-1902 GCA_964385215.1 uncultured Thermoplasmatales archaeon | reverse complement strand
GGTGCAATACTACACGATATAGGAAAACTAAAAGAATATCAGACCACAGCATCGATAAACAAAACTGGAGAGGGAAACTTCATTGGTCACATTGTAATTGGAGACAGATGGGTACGTGAAAAGATTGATGAGATGAGGGAAAAGGGCGATGATTTTGATCAAGATCTTGAGAATTATTTATGCCACATGATACTAAGTCATCATGGAAAATATGAGTTTGGTTCACCACGGATGCCTAAAATCATAGAAGCATGCGTACTTTCCCAGGCCGATATGATGGATTCTCAAGTTAAAAACTACATCCAGAGGATAGAGGAAAACAGAAAAAATACAGATGATGAATGGGCATTTGTATGGGATTCAGACGTAGGTGGTAAAAGACCTATGTATCTTGGAGAAACGTCTAATCTGTAAGCATTGTAAATTGTTAAAAGAAGTGATCGATATGAAAAGAGATATGATCGATATTCTCTGCTGTCCAACATGCAAGGGAGATTTGGAGCTTAAAGTTAAAAAGGAGGATAACAACGAGATTATAGAGGGAAGTTTTACTTGCAAAAAATGCAATTGCAAGTATACAATAGAAGACGGAATACCCAACCTTTTACCTAAATGATGTGGATTTTATATTACCTATCAAAAAATTTTCAACATCTTTTATGGGATCTTTTGACTCTTCTAAATCTCCAATATACTTTTTGAATCGACTTGCCCGTCTATCAAGAATAATAGCGACTCCTTTATCATTTTCATCGCGAATGAGCCGGCCAATGGATTGCAACAATTTCCGAGCGGTTGGCGCCTCAACGGCATATTCCCAGCCCTTTCTAAATTTAAGATCATAGTACCTCTGCAATCCTCGTTGCCTAGCTGTTGGTTTTGGGTAAGGGATACCTACAATCAACACAAGTTCCAACTGTTCTGCTGGAAAATCCATCCCTTCGCTAATTCTACCACCCATAACAGAAAAAAGTGTAGCGCTTTCCCCCTCACGTTGTCCACATGATTTGAATTCAGAGACTAGATCCATAAGTGCAGACTGGGACATCTTCTGTTCTTCAATATACAAACATCGCTTGATATCATCAAAACTCCCATTTCTCTGAAACATTGAAAGAGTATTAAAACTCGGGAAAAACACCATGGCATTCTTAGGAAACGTATTACAAATACCAGATACGTGATCCTGCATTCTCTGAAGGATTTTTTTATCTTTAATAATCTCACTATATTTTGTGGTCACATCACGGACAAAAAGTATCTTTCTGTTTTCCTTTGGAAAAGGAGAAGGATATGAAACCAGTACTGTGTCACTTGGCAGACCCATAGAATCGCGGTATTCCTCCAACGGTTCCAATGTCCCAGACATGTGAATCGATGAATGAAATTTTTTAATGACATCGCTTACAATTGAGGGATCTAGACAATATGCCTCTATTCGCGGATTTTTACCTTGCGCTGCATCAACGACCAATTTAGAATACTGAGCATCGCCTAGATTGGTCCAAAACTCCAGAAATAAACCAAGTTTGTGAAGATAAGAACGTGGTAATTTTCCCTTTTTCTGCCTATATTCCTGGATTTTTTCACCGTACGCGATTAAATCACCGATGATGTCATGGAGTTTTTTACTTGTTATTCCTAGCCTAGACAAAATCTCCGTTTCAAATTCATTGGATGGGATAAATGCATCGCTTTTCTTGGGGCTTCCGCTCCTGATACCATTTTCCAAAATGTTATAGACATAGGTATCTCGTAAGTCTCCTACAATGTCGATTAATAGTTTACAAAAACCTGAGACGGAAAACTTACCATCAGCCACTGACGGGTCGCCATATTTATCCACTTCCATAACACAACTTTTTATCATCCACATACTTAATCGTAAGGAGAACAAATCCC
>CAYLOF010000381.1:0-1907 GCA_964385215.1 uncultured Thermoplasmatales archaeon | reverse complement strand
AAAATAAGTTTTTATTAAAGCAGGTCTGCTGAGAGGCAAATAGATCAACAGGAGAAATTTTAGGAAAAATGTTTTGATTTTTTCCTGTCTTGATTTAACAGACTATGATCCGTATATATAATAAAATTTTTTAATTTCTTCGAAGTCCTCTTTATCTACCATGTAAGCTTTTTTATCGAGTTTATTTAATTCTTCTACGATTTTCTCTGCTTCTTTAAAGTAAGATTTTCGTAATTTTGATATTTCTGATAATTTTATTTTTTCTGGTTCAAAATCATTAAAGATTGAAAACTCTTGTTTTTTACCATTAGAGCCAATATACTGCCATTTACCTGTTTTATGATCAAATGAATATTTATTTAGAAATAAATGTCCATGTTCAGCAATAAATCTAATTGCTTTAAGAATGTAATCTACATCTTCTTGTTTTAAGGTATAATGTATATTAACTCTAACCCATCCCTGTTTTATACCTTGATAATCTTGGGAAATTAATGATGCACATTTTTGTGATTTTTTCTCGTCAATATCTAAAAGTACATGGCCATATGGTCCAGCACAGCTACATCCTGCACGAGATTGTATTCCAAAAAGATCATTCAATAAAATGGTTACAAACCTTGAGTGTAATACTCTGTCTTTATGTTTTATGTTGAATGAAATAATTGGTATTCTGTTTTCTGCAGGGATGTCACCTAATATTTTGACTTTTTTAATTTTTTTCAATCCATCTAAGAAATATTTTGTATATCTGTTTTCGATTTTTTCAATTATATCAGTTCCTATTTTTTCTTTTATATCTAACACCAACGCAGATTTTATTGATTGAATGATGGGTGGTGTTCCTGCTTTTTCCCTTGTTTCAATATTCTCTGAATATAACTGGTCCTTAAAACCAACATAAAGTACTGTTCCTCCCGCAGCACACGTTGGAGGTAAATCCTTTCGGTAGAGTTTGCTATTAAAGATAAGTATGCCACTGGTTCCTGGTCCGCCTAAAAACTTATGAGGAGAGAAAAAAACAGCGTCAAAATATGATTCTTTATCTTTATGCATGTTTATCTCAACATATGGAGCAACTGCAGCAAAATCAAAGAATATAAAAGCATTATTGCGATGGCAAATTTTTGCGATTTCGTAAACTTTTGTTCTAATACCTGTGACGTTTGATCCTGCAGAAAATGATGCAAGTTTTAACCTATTTTCATATTTAGGATCCTGAAGTTTTTTTTCAAGTTCCTTCAGATCGATCATACCTTTCTCATCAAATGATATTGCATTAACTTCAGCATAGCCTTCTCTCCACATCAGCTCATTTGTATGATGTTCATAAGGGCCAATAAAAACTACGGGTTGAGTGTTTTCTATTCCTTTGATTATGTTTTTTGAAGCACATGATTCTTCAACAGTATCGAATATTCTTTCTTTTGTAACAGGGGGAATATAAACACCAAGGATCTCCTGCAATCTTTTTAAAGCAGCAGTTGTGCCAGCTCCCGTCATAATTATTTTATCATTTTCTTTTGCGTTGACAATTTCTTTAACTCTTTTTTCTGCTTGATTAAGTAGATCAGTTAAATATTGACCTGAATAATTATCGGCAGTGTGCGTATTAGCATAAGATTTGAGAATATTCTGAATTTTATCTTCAATTATCTTAAGAGCACGTCCTGATGCTGTATAATCTGCATATAACATGTGACGTTTTCCAAAGGGTGTATCAATCAATATATTGTTTCCGATAATCTTTTTTCTGATACTTTCCAAATTAATTTTTCTCATGGTTTTTACTTGAATAAAACCAAGGTAGAAATACTTTATTCAAATATTCAACTTCACATAAAACTAAATTTCATTCAAAACGTTATATATATTCCATGTTGATATATACTATGGGCCTGCTGAGA
>CAYLOF010000380.1:0-1916 GCA_964385215.1 uncultured Thermoplasmatales archaeon | reverse complement strand
ATTAAAATCAAAGATTAAAGATGTTGAGATAGAGATAAGTGCTCTTCATTCTGGATAAGGTGAATGAATCTATATTGAAAAGACAATTATGAAATTGTTGGAGGAGGGGCTTTATGGAAGCCGAGTATGTAGATAGTAAATATATCTGCAAAGCTTGTGGGAAGTCTTTAAGATACAGACCAAGTGTTGAGGGATACACATGTTCTAATAAGAATTGTGAATACTACTGGAAAAAATGGCATGGGAATGTCTTTAGACCAGATGAGTAATATCAGAATCTAATTGTATTTTCTTCAGCTTAAGTTCGCCATTGCCATCTGATATGCACGTTTACCCTACTTTTTTGATGGAAGTTTTTTGAATGTAATAAATAATATCAACAAAAGTGGACAAAATATTGACAACGAATAGCAAATATTTTAACTACGTCTTTCTATCCACCTTTATGCATATGGATAAAGGAGGAAAGTGATATGAGTAAAACCAAGAGCAGAAAAGATATATCTCCAGATAAGAAACCTGGACCTTTAACAAAGAAGGAAAGAAAGGAACGTAAGAGAAAGAGAAAAGAAAAACATGCCTTGCAGTGAATGATAACGCAGATACTATATTAGGGGCGGTTTGGCATTTTATTTTTATATTTATCTCTGTTTCCTCTCTGGAAATATTGGTTTTGTTCCCATTCGTTGAATCGTTTTTCAAAAAGAGCTGCACCTGCCTCATCTATTTTTTTCCAATAGTTTTTTATGTGTGCATCCACATCCAATTCCATTGTTTTGTTCTCCTCCTCCAGATTTATTTCTGGGGGAGAAGAATAAAAATACCCCTACTTTATAAATTCAACGTTAATCATTTAAAAGATGAGTGCTCATTTGGAAATCCCTTCAATAGAATCAAAGTGCTTGGGGCTTTTAAGTTTTATCATAAGAGCCGACGGAGGGAGTTGAACCCCCGACCTGCTGATTACGAATCAGCCGCTCTACCAGCTAAGCCACGTCGGCATATGTTTATGGGGAATATCATTTTGTATTTAAAAATTGCCTGTACGCTGATATAACGTAACATCTTTTTACCTGTGTTCATTTACAAGTTAAGATGAAGTATGATTTGTGGTGTGGATGAAGCGGGCCGAGGGCCAGTTATTGGCCCACTTGTAATTGCTGGAGTCACGTTTGAAGATGATTCAAAGCTGATTGAGTATAATGTAAGAGATTCAAAAAAAATTACCCCTAAAAGACGAGAGACACTAGCTAAAAAAATAAAAGAAATTGCAGCGGATTATGAAATAATCATCATTTCTGCATCAGACATCGATGATATGAGAAAAAACATGACGCTAAATGAAATTGAAATCAATGTCTTTATCAAGATTATTGGCAAATTAAAACCAGATATTTGTTACGTCGATGCCGTTGATGTAAATGATAAGCGCTTTGGTAGAAACATCATGTCTAGACTTTCTTTCAAGCCAGAGATTATCTCCAAACATAAGGCAGATGATATTTACCCTATCGTTGGAGCCGCCTCCATTTTAGCTAAAACTACAAGAGATATGGAAATTCGGAATATTTCGCAGAAGTTGGAAAAGAAATTGAATTTTCCGTTAGGAAGCGGTTATCCTTCGGATCCTATTACGAAAAAATTCCTTAGAGGGTGGGTAGAAAAATTTGGAGAGTTGCCCCCAAATGTTAGGCATTCATGGAAAACTGCACAGAACCTAATAAAGGAGAATAAAACCAAAAGATTAGATGAATTTAATTAATGGCAGATATGCCAGCGATGCTGGCATGTCCCCCGCATCTTACGTCGTTCTAATTGTATGAATGTTGCTTTTCCGTTATATATGTGAAATGGGGATCGCTGAAAGTATGCGTGCCTTGCATGACCATCGGCTAGGTGGTGAAAGTCCACTCCCT
>CAYLOF010000379.1:0-1930 GCA_964385215.1 uncultured Thermoplasmatales archaeon | reverse complement strand
GGCTATGTGGCGGACTGCAGATCCGCATACGGGGGTTCAAATCCCTCCCCGCCCTTTTAACTGAAAGATGGAGGTAAATTACTTGAAAATGAATGGACGTAGGGCAATACCAGCGATTTTTTTTATTATAATCTTTGTTTTATTAATATTTCCAAATCAAAACATTGCATCTGGAGAAAATACAAACGTTGTAATAAACGAAGTGATGTATGATCCCACATCAAACGACAATTACAATGAATGGATTGAGCTGTATAACCCTACAAATCAATTCATTAACGTTTCAGGATGGAACATAACCGACAATTATGCTAGTGATTTTTTAAAAGGAGATACTGATCATGGGAATGGCACTACCAGGATACCGCCATATGGCTATGCAATAATAGCCGATTGCGGAACACGAATCTATGAAAATTTCTCAGTTAACAGTACTGCAGTAAGACTTTATGTTGATGATTCCAGTATAGGAAATGGACTAGGGAATAGCAAAGACAGATTGATTCTTGAAAACAGCAATGGAGGACAAGTGGATGCTGTTGAATGGGGCTACAATTATACAGAGGTGCTGGGAACACCCATTGATTTGGTAGACGAAGGACACTCTCTAGCTAGAAACAACAATTCAGACACAAATAATTCATTTATTGATTTTTACGATGGGATAATCCCAACTCCAGGTAGTAAGAATAATTATGTACAAGGTGGAGATTTAGGCATTGAGATTTACCCGAGATACATACCCAAAATACAAGATAATTCCGAATATAGCATTCCCTTTGCTATCAAGTTAAGCATTAGCAACTATCTTCCTAACGAAAGTTATCAATTAAAAACATATGTAGTTGGAAATAATTCCAGTAACTGGCCTGCAAGCCAAACATGGGATGGAGATTCTTGGATGTATTCTGACCGTTATGTGTTCAATATAACTACCGATGAACATGGAAATTGGTCTGACTGGATATGTCTAAGATTCAAAAAAGACTATGTAGAATATCAAAGAAATATTCAAGGGAATAACACAGCATATGTAAAGATGAAAATCAGAAAAGATGGCTCTTTTGATGAAATCTCCAAAAAAATCTTTCTTCTTGACATGGATGAAAGCACATCAAATGCTACTAGCGGGGGATATGTAGTAGGCAGATTTGAAGAAGGCAACATGAATCTACAAAACAAAATTATAATCATCGAAAATCATACCGGAATCGTTACTGGAGGTTACATCACAGAAGATAATGAAATCAACGATGGGCTCATTTCAAAACCGGGTTATTACAAGGTAACATCTCCAGTTGGTTCAAACTATACTATAAAAATTTTAGATAGAAATTTTAGTGTGTTACATACCATCTCAAATGTTACTATAAAACAGGGCAAATACGGAGTCGATATCTGCTCTTTAGATACTTATTTTCTGGTTGGGATGCATAAAACTCTTGACATACCTTTAACTCTGAAAAATGTTGGTGATTTCAATGATGTTGTACATGTATCCATTGATCATGTTTCTACATGCTGGAATGCAGAATTAAAAAAAGAAATAATATCTCTAGATCCTGGGGAGGAGTGCAACGTTAACCTACATATAGTTCCATGCCAGCATCAAAGACAAGAATACAGTAGTGGGGATGTAAACATTAGCACAATATCTGAAAAAGACGTAGGAGAATCAGACGAAATAACATTTCATATTGATCTCCTTGCACCAGACCTCACTGTTACAAACATAAAAGTCTACGACGAAGATAATAATGAAAGTTACATTTGTGGAGAAGGGGAAACCATACGAATAAAGGCATTTTTCAAAAACATTGGAAATGAAAATGCTACAGGCGCAAGTGCCATGTTCTATTATGATTCAATTGATGAAGATCATTTCATTGGGAGTAAAGAATATGACTTGATTGGTAAATATCAGAAATAT
>CAYLOF010000378.1:0-1935 GCA_964385215.1 uncultured Thermoplasmatales archaeon | reverse complement strand
CAAAAAAAGAACTTGAATCCATGGAATTTGCTGTGAAATGTGTGAAACACGTTAAGTCAAATTCTGTTCTTTTTGTAAAGGGCACACAGACCGTAGCTATCGGTGGCGGACAGACAGCACGCGTTGATGCAACGTGGATTGCCACACATAAAGGAAAGGAAAATATCAAGGGATCTACTATGGCCAGTGATGCATTTTTCCCATTTAGGGACGGCATTGATATTGCAGCAGAAGCAGGAGTAAAAGCAATAATCCAACCAGGCGGATCTATCCGAGATAAGGAAGTTATAGGTGCTGCAGACGAACATGGAATCACGATGGTATTTTCAGGTCAGAGATACTTTAGACATTGAACAGATAATCTACGTTTTAAAAATCAATCAAAAAGACAGGTAGATTGGAATTGCATGTTGAGCATTATTGTTAAATCACTGGGTACTTTTATATATGGTTCTTTAATTATAATTACGTGGGGAGAAAAAGGACGTGGGCGATAAAACATTTTATCTAAAAGTGTTTTTTCTTTGCGGTATTTTGCTTACAGTAATGTTTACTGGATGTATTGAGGAGAATCAAAAATCAGAGAATACAGAAGAATCGCCAATGCCAGAAATCCAGATAGACCAACCATCTATTCTCCCAGATTGGAAAGATGGAGAGTATCATGATTATCCTGCCACCAAACAAATGTTGAATGATTTTGATATGGATTACCCCGATTTGGTAAATGTTTTTTCTATCGGTAAAAGTGTTCTTGACCGAGATATTTGGTGTATACGAATAACGAATGAAAAAAACAATGATGACAAATACTCCTGTCTCATAGATGGATGTATCCATGGTAACGAATGGGAGGCAGGAGAGGCTTGTCTATATCTTGCAGAATATCTCCTAATAAACTTCGGTAACAACGAAACTGTTACTAACATTCTAAATACATCTAACGTTTATATCGTTCCTTTAGTAAATCCTGATGGTAGACAGGCAGATGAAAGATGGAATGACGATGGTATAGATTTAAATCGAAACTTTGATGTCCACTTTGGCAGGTTAAGAAGCGGCAATTATCCGCTTGGAAAATTATTTGGTATTATTAAAATCCCTATGATTAAGCATCCTCTAAGAAAAAACGGTGTTTTAGGTCAAGTTTCTACCAACTGTGGTAGACGTGCGTTTTCAGAGCCAGAAACACAAGCCATTCGTGATTTAATGAAGTCATTAGATAGATACTCTTTTTATGTTAACTGTCACACAGCAGTACATGTGTTTGCTGCTCAAGGTGATATTACATATAAACCAGAATTTACTGTTAAAAAACATGAGAGAGAAATCACAAATACAGCCACAGATTGGGTACATGACAATACAGAATATTCTGGCATTCATGGGGAGGATTTTAAGCATACTGGCATTGGTTGTGCCTCTGATTGGGTATATTCAGAATTTGGAATTGCATCATTCACTTTTGAATTGCTCAACTCAGATTACGAACCTTGGTATGGGCATGGGAAACACGACAATCTTATTCACTGGATGAAAACAACTCTACCAGTTTTTATGTATCTTCTTGTTAATATCAAAGCTCTTCATGATTGGGAAACACCAGATATTGAGCCCTGTTTACCAGAAGGTATACCACCATCACCTCTATAATGGCCAATCTACAGGAAAGCTTGACTATTGTTCATTGTATGATGTGGCTCCAACATTGCAAAAATTAGGCGAAAGTATTGTACTGTCTGATCGAATGCCCATCATCTTTTGGTATCGAAATATAATCGAGTCAACCGTCTTTTATTTACAAACGTCATTTATTTTTTACAGGTGAGAATTATTTTGGACTTCACACCACATCCATTGCTTTGAAAGCAGTACCATTGATGCCAATATTCTTTAAAGAAAAACATATATCTGGCGATAATGCAGTTCAATGTA
>CAYLOF010000377.1:0-1945 GCA_964385215.1 uncultured Thermoplasmatales archaeon | reverse complement strand
ACTTATTTCAAAGAGAGTCTCAAAAAACGGTATGGGACTCCTGGTTATAGGTAACAAACTTCCCAATCTCGCGGAATTTCGAAATATGTATCCTTTCATAATAAGTGGGAACACCCTTACGGGCGATATAGAACCGAACCTTACGCAAACCGGATATAATTCACCTCTTTTCAAGGTTAATGAAATTCCCGTCAGTTCCCTACCTCCCCTATCAAATCCCCTGAGAGTCAAAGCAGCAAAAGCTCTCACTCGTGTTTACCTTCAGGGAAGCCTTCACGGTGTACAGAACATACCGCTTTTTGGAAGCGTTAATTATGGCAAAGGAAAAGTTGCAGCTTTTGCGGCAGAAAACCTCTGGTATTGGAAGATGCTTCCTCTAACAACAAAGTCAGAAGCACCAATCTATGATAATATCATCAACAATATTCTAAGGTTTATTACAGTTATGAATGATGAAAAAAAACTTATGCTTTATGCACCCAAAACAAAATTGCTGTGGGGAGAACCTATTATTGTAAATGCAACCCTTTACGATGAGATGATGAATGCACTTACAGGAGGTATCATAGAGCTGCATATAGAAAAAGATGGAAGGAAACTCAATGATGTAATAATGAATGATATCGGCGATGGCAATTACCAGCAAACCATCAACTTGCTTAAGCCAGGTAAATATACAGTATCGGCAGAAGCAAAATTGCCTATCAACGCAAGGTCAAAAGAAGTACTGCATTTTGATATTGAGCCCCAGGAAATAGAAAAATTGAATACCGAACCAAATCCAATACTACTCGAAAATATTGCTGACGCAAGCTCTGGTAGAATCATTGAACCGAACAGAGTGCACAAGGAACTAATATCACTTTCATTTAAACCCGGAATAATATCACATCGACTCAAATTTAATTTCTCAAATAGCCTTGTTATTCTTCTTATAATTATTGCGGTTTTCATCCTCGAACTGTCCTTGAGAAAATTAAAACAACTAAAATAGCGTTAAACCTTTCAGCGAAAAATCTGTCAAATAAATAGAGAATGGAAAAGATAGACATTGTAAGATTTAAAAGCGGTGATGAGGTTCTTTTCCAGGAAATTGTGAACAGTTACGGAGAAAGGTTGTACAACATTGTATTTAGAATTCTTAGAAACGAGGATGATGCAGAAGAAATTGTTCAGGAGACCTTTGTGAGAGCATACTTAAAACGAAAAGGATTCAAAGGCAGGTCATCTATCTACACCTGGCTTGTTAGAATCGCCTATAATCTTTCTCTTAATTTCATAAAAAAGCGAAAACCCATGTCTGAGTTAAGCCCGGATTTGACAACAGGTGATTCTCCGGAAAGCAAATTGGAAAGGCAGGAGGTAGCAGAGCAAATAGACAAAGCAATAGGTCATCTTCCACCAAAACAAAGAGCGGTTTTTATGTTGAGATTCTATGAGGATATGTCATATAAAAATATTGTAAAAATACTAAAATGTAAAGAAGGAACCGCAAAAGCACTTTATCACTTTGCAGCTGAGAAATTAAGCAATGAACTCGGTAACCTTTTAACATAGGAAAAATAAGATGAACTGTGCGAATTTTAAGAATAATTTACCAGATTTTCTTGCAGAATGTCTTCCCCACTCCATTCAGGAAGAAATGGAGAAGCATCTCGAACACTGTAAAGTGTGCGAATTAGAATATGAAAAAATGCAGAAAGCATTTATCACACTAAAAGCCGATAAAGTACCTCGATTGAGTGATGCAAAGAGAAACACACTTTTTCCGCTTGTTATGGAACGAATAGAAAAAAGAACCAAAAGAGTAAGAAAACGTAAATTCTCTTATGCATTGAGCTTTGGCTTTGCAGCAATTCTCGCTCTTATCTTTACAATTGTTGGAATAAAGAGCCAAAAACCAATGGATTACCAGTATGCATTTATGACGAATCCAAATAATCTC
>CAYLOF010000376.1:0-1955 GCA_964385215.1 uncultured Thermoplasmatales archaeon | reverse complement strand
CTGTCTATAGGGATCGATTCAACCACTGAAGCAAACCTTTCACTATATGTAATTCTTCCCCCAAATGCAAGATAGCAACCCATACTCAAACCCCTCTGTGCATCATCGTAGTTTCCAGAAAAGCAATGAAGGAGAGTCTTTGGGTAATTTGCCTGCTTTAGGATTCTAAACACCTCATCATAGGCATCCCTAACATGCAAAACAACGGGGACATTTCTTTCTTTTGCGAAATTCAACTGCTCAGAAAAAGCTCTCTTTTGTACCTCCCTCGGAGAATAGTTTCTCTTAAAATCAAGGCCAATCTCCCCTATTGCCACGACTCCATCATTCTTCAGGAAATTATCCAATTTGGATAAAATATTATCGCTATATGTCGTTGCGTCGTGGGGATGTATACCAACAGTAGCATACATAAAAGGATATTTTTTCGATAGTTCTACGGCACTCTTACTCGATTTTAAATCAAAACCAACATTAATTATTTGCTTTACTCCCTCTGCTGCTGCATTACCAATTACTTCTTCAATATCGTCTTTAAAGACTTTCATTTGAAGATGACAATGAGTGTCAATAAGTTTCAATTCGGCCATTTAGACAGGATTTCAGGTTCATTATCCGTGATAACAATAGTGTGTTCGAAATGCGCGGATAGTGACCTGTCGAGAGTAATTGTAGTCCAGCCATCGGAAAGCACTTCGATTTCGTAAGACCCCGCTGTCACCATAGGTTCTATGGCAAATGTCATACCTTTTTCAATAAGAATCCCTGTCCCCGCTTTTCCAAAATTAGGGATGGACGGTTCCTCGTGAAGATTCTTCCCTATTCCGTGACCTGTAAAATCTCTAACTACCGAGAATCCATTTCTCTCCACATAATCCTGAACTGCTACCGATATATCTCCGATTCTCTTTCCCTTTTTCGCATTTTTTATCCCTTCATAAAGTGCTGCTTTGGTTGTAGTAACAAGCTTTAAGGCTTCTTTGCTAATATTTCCCACAGGAACAGTAATCGCCGCATCGCCATAGAATCCATCAAGCAAAACACCGAAATCAATCCCAACTATGTCACCGTTCTCAAATTTCCTGCTATCAGGGATTCCATGGATTACAACCTCATTCACGGAGATACAAACAGCCGAAGGATATCCGCCATAACCCTTAAACGCAGGAACTGCACCTCTTTTTTCGGTCACCTCACAGGCTTTCTTCTCTAACGCATTTAACGCAACACCAGGTTTAACCATTTTTTTGAGCTTCAGAAGTACTTCCATTACAAGAGCATTCGCTCTTCTCATCTTCTCTATTTCTTCTTGGCTTTTTATGTAAATCATTTTTTTAGTTCATAAACGGTGTAGCTTCATGCCATTAGTCATCACTCATTAGTTATTTGTCACCAGTCATTCATCATTAGTCACTGGTTTTGGATTTCGCAATTTCCTATTTTCCATTTTCATAATTTCGTGTTTTAAGGTCTCATGTGTTGTTCACCTGTATCCTATTGCTAATGTGTCAAGGCAAAAAGCACAATATTAATCCCCATCTTGAACGCTTCTTCTCGCTTTTCTGGTGGGTTATTATGAACCTCCGGGTCTGCCCAGCCATCACTTATATTTGTATCGTAAGTATAAAAAACGACCATTCTCCCTTTGTGAAATATCCCCAAACCCTTTGGAGGTCCTCCATAATGCTTATGAATTTTCGGAAGTTCACTTAGATTGTAGAAACTGTGGTATATGTCATAGCCAAATGGGACTTCAATCAAATCTTCCTGTGGAAAAACTCTTTTTATTTCTCGCCTCATCGCTTCATCCATTCCATAGTCATCATCTGCATATATAAAACCACCATTTATCAGGTACTGTCTAATTCTACCAATCTCATCTTCCGTGAAAATAATATTTCCATGACCTGTCATGAAAACAAAAGGATAACGAAAAATATCTTCATCAGAAAATG
>CAYLOF010000375.1:0-1959 GCA_964385215.1 uncultured Thermoplasmatales archaeon | reverse complement strand
AAAATGTAATGGCCATCCTGTTTTTTTACTAAAAATCCTCATTCGTAGAGACTATGAATATTCAGAGATTTCCTGCCTCGTAGCGTTTTTTGAGTATTTTAATCATATTCCTTGTCATAGTAGATAAATCATACTTGGGTTTCCAGCCCCATTCTTTCCGTGCAGCACTGTCGTCAATTGAACTGGGCCAGGAATCAGCAATATCTTGCCTGAAATCAGGTTTATACTCACATTCAAATTCTGGGATGTGCTTTTTTATTTCATCAGCAAGTTCGCCTGCTGAAAAACTCATGGCTGTAAGGTTAAAGTCGCAGTGATGCTTTAACCTTGAGATATCTGCATCCATAAGATCAATAGATGCCTTTATGCAATCAGGCATGTACATCATAGGAAGGGCCGTATCTTTTTTTACAAAACATGTGTATTTCTTGTTTTTTATCGCTTCGTAAAATATCTCTACAGCATAGTCTGTTGTGCCTCCACCGGGTAATGTTTCGCTGCTGATGATTCCTGGATAACGTATTCCTCTCACATCAAGATTAAATATTTTAAAATAATAATCACCCAACAGTTCACCAGCAACCTTTGAGACACCGTACATTGTAGTTGGCTTCAGTACAGTCTCCTGGGGGGTGTTCTCTTTTGGAGTTTCAGGACCAAACACTGCTATGGAACTTGGTACAAAAACACGAGTCATCTTATGTTCAAGTGCTATGTCAAAAATATTGTAAAGTCCGTTGATGTTTACATTCCAACACAGTTGAGGGTTCTTTTCCCCTACTGCAGACAATATTGCTGCCATGTTGTATATGGTATCTATGTCATAGTCTTTGACAACTTTTTCAACAGTTTCCTTTTTTGCAATATCTATAAATTCAAAAGGACCGGAATTAAGTAGAGTTTCACTTGGTTTGGTTTTTCTACCTGTTGCGAGTACATTATCGTTACCGAATTTCTCCCGTAATGCCATGGTCAGTTCTGATCCTATTTGCCCTACGGCACCAGTTACAAGAATTTTCTTCATATCCCGTCCTGACATTGTTTATATCCCCTTATCATTATCAGAACAGCTATAGAGAAAACATATAGATACTTTACTATTTTGAAACTCTTGTGGCACGATTTCTCTAAAAAAGCATGATGTTTATCTCTGCATCAATGCTTGGCGCTTTTGTTATTGCATTCACAATTCAGAATTTCGCTGCATGTCCAGAAAATGTAACTAATCAGGGAGGTAGAGGATGTAAATTTCTTTATAAAAGGGAAAAACAGGAAAAAGCGTTATAAGAGTAAATGGCTATACCGGCCCAGGGTATAATAATGGAATTTGAAATCATATTATTTATAATGGCGATTGGCTTTGCATCATTGATAATAACATTGGTTCTTTGTTTAACAGGGAAAAAGATTGGCGCTAAAAATAAAATCGAACGACAGATATTTGAGGTTAAATTTTTCAATTTTCAACTAAAATTAGTACCTTTTTTCTATTTAACGATGATACTTATTATGTTTATAATAGGTATTTTTTCTGATTTTTTAGTTAATAGTATAGTAGGGCTTATTATTGCTTTAATTCCATTCATAATATATTGGATTTTTGATCATAAGAAATTTGGATTGGTAAGGGAATAATTAATGTCTTTTACTGAAATAAATAACAATTATAATTTTGGTTCTGAATCTTTACATATTTTTACGATAATGATTTTTATTGTATGGTTAATTTTTTTGGTATACTCCTTAAAAATATATAAAACTAAAAAAACTATTAGATATTTCATTCCAATTTTTATTGCAAGTATAATTGGAGAACTTTGCGCTCAGGCAAGTGGTAGCTTTTATTATCCAGGATATTTTATGTATTTCTCAGCTTTAGGTGAGACCTTTCCGGTAATAATTGGTCTCGGATGGAGTGTTAATCTATTCTTATTTTTACATATGGGAAAAGATGTTGTT
>CAYLOF010000374.1:0-1963 GCA_964385215.1 uncultured Thermoplasmatales archaeon | reverse complement strand
CCAAGGCGGTGGTCTCGAAAACCACTGGTGATTTCACCTCAAGGGTTCAAATCCCTTCCCCAGCGTTTCCAATGTATGAAAAAAACTGTTTGAAAATATTAAGATAATTTTTTTTCACAAATCTACGGCAACCAATCCTCGGTCGATTTTTTCCTGACAACTGCCTAAACGCTCTTTTAATTCATGGTCATTTGTTGCATGTCTTATTTGCCCAACCATGTCGATAATGCGACGGAACAAACGAATGATATCCCCTTCACTAAGCTTTGTAAGGCTCAAAAGTTTCTCAAAATCAGATCCTTCACTCCACGTGCCTACCAAAGCCATCATTCGTTTTAAAGAAAGTTTATTCAACTTTTGGACAACAAAGTAATTTACCTGAAGTTTTCTCAACACTACTTTATATTTGCGTTGAATGCCGTGAAAACTGAAATGATCATTCTTACGTTGTTCATAGATTATGCCGGCAATTACTTGCAGAATTTCAGTATCAGACAGTTGTTTATAGAGATTTGTCGAGAATAGTTCACTAATCAACAATTCTTGAAAATAGATATGTCGTGCAAACGTACCCTTGTCTGTTGGTTCTCCTTTTGTGGATATATACCCCATCTTTTTAAGAAAACGATGCTTGTTATTAAATGAGGCCTTAATACGCACCTGGTGAGAACTCTTCTTACGACGAATATAATATTCAAAATTACTCTTGATAATTTTATCGATTTCATCTTCATCATGATTGGCAACCAGATTCAGCACGGTGTTATAGGATAACTGAAACTGTCCTCTGATGGGCTCAGCGTCCCCTGAAGAAATGCGAATGAGATCGTTGATATCGTTTTTTTCTCTATCAATGATTGCTACGACATAACCAACTTCATCAATTCCTCTTCTACCAGCACGACCGGCAAGCTGGAAGTATTCTCTCGAGTTGATCAAACGAAAATTGCGACCATCAAATTTTCGTAGGCCATTAAATATAACTGTCTTTGCAGGCATATTTATCCCCACAGAAAAAGTCTCAGTGGTGAAGAGCACTTTTAGAAGTCCTTGACTAAAAAGTTCCTCTACCACGGCTTTATGTTGGGGCAGTATCCCTGCGTGATGAAAACCTATGCCATTGATCAAAGCCTTGCGTAACTTTTCAGTAGTGTTCATGCGATTTATTTCAGAATTGAAATATTTTCGCCAAGTTTCAATGATGTGGTGTTTTTTTACATCAGAATCGACAAAATCATTATTTTCGGATAGTTTTACAGCCTCAGATTCACATGCCTTACGTGAAAAAGAAAAGACGATAGCTGGCAGCTTGTCATGCATTTTTAAGATGACATCATGTGGAGAAGCAACCTTATAATAATTATGCCTTCCCTTTTTACCACCTCTTTTTTCATAACGATTCTTTGTTGTGTGTCGGTATTTAGGAATCTTCGCAGCTAGATCTCTTGCCGTTGTTAGGCCAACATATGTTTCAAACACAAAATGTTTGAGAGGTACTGCACGTTTGGAGTAATGTACCACATCTACTTGATGACCCTTTATGGTTTGTATCCACGAGGCAAGTTCTTTTGCGTTTGGAATGGTTGCCGATAGACAGAGAAAGCGTATGTGAGGCGGACTAAAGAGAATTGCTTCTTCCCATACTGTGCCTCGTTCAGGGTCACTCATATAATGGATTTCATCGAAAATTACATATTCAACATCTGCCAAAAGAGGATCTTGACTTAGAAGCATGTTGCGGTAGATCTCTGTAGTCATGATAAGAATCGGCGCCCGAGTATTAACTACAGTGTCGCCGGTTAGTATTCCTATATTTTCTGAACCATGATCATGCACAAAATCCTTAAATTTCTGGTTGGAAAGTGCCTTGATGGGAGCAGTGTATATGACTCTTTTATTGCGACCCCGGAGATACTTGTCAATTACATAATCTGCAATAAGGGTCTTTCCGGTACCAGTGGCT
>CAYLOF010000373.1:0-1973 GCA_964385215.1 uncultured Thermoplasmatales archaeon | reverse complement strand
ATGGAAGTATATCTCCAAAACACATCTTCTTTATTGAAGTACTTTTAGATTTATATGAGATCAATGTGCCATATCGTCCATCAATATCTTCTATGCCCTTAACTATTCCCTCTTCCAAAACCTCATGTTTAACATTAACGCCTATGCGCTTATCTTTAGTTGGACAGTAATAATATTTATAGATATTTGTCGTATGAATGCTTTTTGTATATGATTCACTAATGATTCCAAATTCCACCATTAGATTTCCATCTTCAGTTACATTTTTGGAAACGAGTGCCTGATCTGACGAGATCTCATCTTTATCCTCGGCACCGTGCTGATAAGAGAAAGAAAATGATGCCAGGATCTCAGAATGCATAATGTCAAATTCTTCGGTATTGGGCTTCATTTTTATGACGATCTGAGAGAGTTTACGACCCATAACCTGTCCTTTTTGCCCAATGCCGTAAACAGTGTAGCCATCTTCAGTAATCTTGTAGTAATCACCCTCAACTGAAATCCCAGATATCGGTTCGTAATAGTAGTATGCATCTTCAACGTTTACGTGATCTACATATTTTGGTGATGGTTTCTCACAATCATCATAATATACAAAGTATCGTTCTTCTCCATCTGCCATCTCAGGTACAAGAAAAACTAATCTGCAACTACTAATATAGTCGTCATTTGTAAAATTCAAATCATATATCTGTGATTCTAACTCATGCCATATGTCTCCATCCCAACAGCAAATTCGTATTGAATGATTGTTTTTATCGCTTGCCCAACAGGTTTTGTCAAATTCGATTTTAATATCAATCGGTTGAAACTTTGCACAGAAATCATCTGTTGATATTGGAAGGTTTATTTCCTGCATATATGACCAATCTTCATTCCACGAACGCGGCAAATTTTCATCTGTTAAAGGAAGTGAGCCGCTTCCTGAAAAAACGGACATAGTTAACACTGGAGATATTAGAAGTATTAGACTAACATAGACTAATATTATTTTCCTAATATGCATGTGTCCTCCGATTAAAATGATTATTTTCACAGATTTTGTTCATTATTATATTATAACAATATATTGTGTACGTTTAATAATATATTAAAGTTAGGTTTCCCGCTTTAATATTGTTTCCGTTTGATACAAGAAGATACAGATTAGTAGTTTCAATGTTTTTCATGGTGACAGGTTTGCCTTTTTTGTTGGTATGTATATGCCACATCATAAAAGTGAATGTATATTCTGATAATTTTAAAGATATGAGAGGTTACCTCTCCCATCCTTGAGACAACTTTAAGGGGTTTGCTATTGACTTAGGTTTAAAATCCTGCACCATTGTATCAGTGACTCTCGGTAATATGCTCGGTCATTTCGGATTTACTATCGGTAGTATAATCGCAATCTTCAAAAGCACACTTGAAAAAAGGAGTCAAACTTGCGTCGATGATTGTCTTGTTTTCTACTGTCTTTCTGATATCGTTTACTTTCGCATCTAGTTCCTTTTTGGTTTTGAGTTTCTCAGCACGCCAGTTGCCGTCTACCTTGTGATAAAAACTCATCCCGTACTTGGTATCCATAACATAAGTCAAAACTTTACTACCATTTTTGATGGTGTACAATCCATGTTTATCCTGCGTTACAGCAAGTTTCAATGGTTTTATTTTCTCTAAAAACTGTTCTGCTTCTGGTTTTACCTGCTTCTTTATTTTGGTTTTTTTCTTATTCGGCATTTCATCACCGAACATACACAAAAAGGATAAGCGCTTCTTACTGCTTTCGCTGTTTTTAATATAATAACGTAGTTACACGAATTCATAACTCTTTCTGATAATGATTTCACCATTGTCTAACGTCTGATATGCACGTCTACCTACCTATTTGACACACGTTTTAAGAGGAGAAAAACAAGGGTTAACTGTTAGTAAAATAAAAAAAAATAGGATTTTAAGAATTTCAATATTAAAACCAAAAGAATTGATTTAAA
>CAYLOF010000372.1:0-1979 GCA_964385215.1 uncultured Thermoplasmatales archaeon | reverse complement strand
CTTGCGAAAACTCTCCAAGCTGCCTGACGTTTCATTGCAATTCCTCCAATTCCTGGGATAATTTTGCAGATTCCTCCTTTATATCAATATCAACAAACTCTGCGTCTTTAACTATTAATGTTGTACCAAAACTATCGCTAAGTGCATTTCCTTCTAGATTGATTCTATGGGCAAAAAGTACATTATTTATCTCTTTTAACAGAACATTCTCTTCCATTTTTTTGCATTTATCTAACGTCTTACCAAGGATTTTTTCAGTTAGATCTTTATTCATAATGCCGCTTACTGCTGCTGTACCGTCGTCAACAACGAATTTGATTCTCAAATCAGGTTTCCCTTCCACGTCACCATGTATGTCACATTTGCCGTTTTGTAAAGTACGATTGCATTCGGGACATCGCATGATAAAACCAGAACCAGACCTTATTTCTATTACAGTCCCCTCCACTTTAACATCCAATGCACCTCTTTCTTCTACCAATTCATGAAGTGGCATTTTCCTTATTTTGATTTTATCTCTTGAGATATTTTTTTTGTCTATTTTTTTAACTTTTGCTTTTTCATCAAATGTCAGCTGAGGAATTCCTTTCCAAGATTTTACATACCCGCCGGTTATTTGTAATGTATCTCCCTCTTTGAGTTTGAAATCATGCCACGATGTAAACTGAGCTTTACCTGTTTCATCACCGATGATGCCTGAAAAAACCTTCTTTGTTTCACCGTTTGCTTCTACTTCTCGCTCGTTTAACTCAAGGATTATTGCTTTAACGTCGACTGTCCCAAGACCCGATTTTAAATCCTTTACCTTAAATTCCTTAGGTTCGAAAGCATCTTTAGGAAGTTTATCCCGGTCTGTCTTTTCGATATTTACTCGATCTCCAAAGTTTAGTTGTACGTTTCCTTGCCATTCACGTGTGTAAGCATCTGATACTTCTATCACATCTCCTCTTTCTACTTCAATGTCGGTCCAAGCAGTAAATGGAATTGTACCACTTTCATCGCCTAAAATTCCATAAAATATTTTTCTGTTCTCGCCCTTTACAGTTATTTCCTTTGGATTTATTGCAATCACGTGGCATAATAATTTCACACTGCGTTCATTGGGTTGGAGATCAGATATTAACGTTCTTTCGGAAGACGATGGGGCAGAATTGAACGATGCACCCCCACCAAATTTCGTTATAAGTGTTTGCTTTGCCTGTTCAATAGGTACGCCATATTCTAAGAATTTTTTCAATTCTTTTTCGAGTTCGTTCTGGCTTACTTCTTTTGAATCTTTACTAAGGGCATTCAATATATCCTCTATATGGGTTGTAAGATCATCTGTAGGCATTAAAGGCCCACCTCCCAAAAATACATGCACTATCTGATATATCAATTTTCCAATACATTGTTATACTCCCCCACACATTTTTATATTCCATACTAAATAGTTCAAATTACTTTCACTTTCACTATGGATATACTTAATTCATTTAAAGGTTTTTTCGTCTGCAATACTTGAGAAATGAGCGAGAAAAGCAAGAAAATGAGAAAGATAATCTACTAAGTCAAAAATCACTTGGTAAGTGTTCGTTAGTAGAATTATTCACTATAATTCTATCGATGTATTACTAAAAAAATAAGTAATGGATAAATTTAAAGAGAGAAATCCACCTGATATATAGCGAACGAAGTGAACGTTGACCGGTAATCTCAGGAGGCAGGATTGGCTGTGCCTAATGCTTGGAGCGACCTACAATATGAAAGTGTGGTCGCCGAGACTAACGAAAATTAAGCCCACCATTAGTTAATAGACTGGCGGCGCGGGCACGATTGTTGGCAATGTGCTAATAGCAAAAAATAAGAATAGGAACAGTCATTCTGTTTCCCATGGCAGGAGGGGTTACGTATCGTGGAACATGAAAGGAAATTCAAATCATTTATTGAAAATGCAGATGTTGGAATCTTTTCTTTCAACAATGAAAACGATTATAAAG